>NZ_JBICZB010000081.1:0-32971 GCF_043201815.1 Kitasatospora sp. NPDC048296 | reverse complement strand
CGGGTCGGTTGGTCTACCAGTGCTCGTGGCGCTCGCAGCGCTCGTCGTGCTCGTGGCGCTTGATCTTGGTGGGGTCGGTGGCGATGTGACTGGCGGTGTCGCCGCCGCCGATGGCGGTGGCGACGTTGGTGACATCGCGCGGGGCGGCGCAGGAGACGTCGACCTTCAGGGTGATGGGCGGGTAGCTGCTCCCGGCGGCAAGGACGTCGTTACGGGTGCAGGTGAGGTTGATCAGGGTGCAGTTCCATCCCGTGCCACTGATGCTGTCGGCCCTTAGCCCGTCGGGAAGGGTGTCGTACACGGTGACCGTGGTGCCGTCGGTCGGGGCGGCCGCGGTGGCGTTGCCGACGGTGATGCTGTAGGTGCCGTCCCGCCCCTGAGTGAAGTGCCCGGTGTGGGTCTTGGCGATGGTCAAGGACGGGACCGTGTAGGAGATGATCACCTGGCCGTTTTTGTTCGCCGTCCCGATCGTCGACGGCGCGTAGGACGTGGGGATACCCGTGGGGGTGGCGAAGCTGCTGCCCCCACCACCCCCGCCCCCACTCGCCGAGGTGCCTTGGTTGTTGACGGCGCCACTGCCGCCGCCCCCGCCGGCGAAGTACCCGCCCCCACCGCCCCCACCGGCACCGATGATGGTGAGGGCGCAGCCGGCGCCGATGCTGCCACCGGTGCCGCCGGTGCCGACCGTGGCACCGGAGAACCCGCCTCCCGGCCCACCCGCCGTAACGCCACAGAACGGAACGCTGCCGCCGGCCCCGCCGGCGCCCCCGGTACTGGTGGTGGTGCTGCCGCCGCCCCCGCCCTGCCCCGGCGCAGCCCCAGGGCCGGTGGCACTTCCCGCTGTACCGCCGGTGGCATCCGCTGTCCCGCCGCCGCCCCCGTTCCCCCCGGCAAGGCTCCCTCCGGTGCCGCCGGCGGCACCGCCGCCCCCGGCGACCACCAGCAAGGAGCCGCCCGCGCTGACGCTGGACGCCCCGCCCCCACCCGGACCTTCGAACTTGAAACCACTGCCCGGGAAGGTCCCGCCCTGGGCGCCGCCGTTGAACCCGCCGGCACCACCCGTCCCGGTGCCGTTGCAGCCCTTGCCACCGGTGCCGCCGACGTTGATGGTGAACGTCGTCGGGGCGGTGGTCTGCGGCAGGGTGGTCACCACCCGCGCCCCCGTCCCGCCCGTCCCCGTGACGGAACAGGCGGTGCCGGTGTTGTCCGCGCCGCCGGCGCCGTCCGCGGTGATCGTCACCACCGCCCCCGCCGGCACCGTCAAGGTCTGCGCAGCGCCGGTGAAGGTGAAGGTCTGCGACGGATCAGCCCGCTGCGCCCGCACCGGGGCAGTGGTCAGCGTGGCCCCCGTTGGCGCGGCGGCCACGGGTGTAAGTCCCGTGCCGGACAATGCGACGAACAGTCCCGCTACCGCCCCTGCCCGCCGCCACTGCTCACGAGCGTGGACGCCTGAGTGGGTTCGGCTTCGCCCTGCCTCCGCTCCAGAGGGGGGTTGTTGCTCCGGGGCGTGGTGTCTGGTCACTGATGTCTCCTGACGTCCTGACGTGAGATGAGGCCGCTTCCGGCCGTGCGGCAGCGAGGCAGGCCACAACGGCCTCTCACTCATTGTCATGAGATGTGCACGAAACGTGGCGAGGCAGGGCGGTTCGGGATGTCGGATCACGCGTTTCACCAACGGGTCGTCACTCCGACCGGACGCTCCCCCGACCTGCCTCCTACGGCACCGGCCTGCGCGAGAAGTCGGCCGGGCCGACCCGGTTTCGCGACTTCGTCCTGCGAGGCCTCAACCGCGCCGACAACCCAACCCCGGTGGAGCTCTGGTGCGACGTCCTCGTGGGCGGCGGCGGCCAGGGCCGGCAGGCCGGCCCTGGAGGTGCGGAGCAGATCTCGGCGAACCGCACACACGTGTGACGAACGGCCAACAAGGTGAACCTGGTCAGCCTGCAGGCGGGAAGAGCACCGGACAACGCAGAGGAAAGGTCTGATTGTGCGCGATCCACTCTGACGGTCGGTTCGGCACAGGTCTGCCCTGATGCTGCCGAAAGGCCGTCCCGCCTCCGCACCGGCACAACACCCGAGGAGCAGGAACGACGATGGCACCCGATCCGACAATCGCCCAGGTGACCATGACCCTGGCTGCCCTTGCATCCACCGGGGCCACCCCGCGTCCGTCCGGCGAAACCCTGGAGCACCAGACCGCACGGATCATCACCGGCATCAACGCGCAACTGAGCGATCCCTCCCTCGCGACGCAGGGCGCGTGGCAGCTGGTGTGGCTCGCCCTGAGCGACGCCAACGCCAACATGGCCTACATCGCGAAGAGCACCAACGGCTCGAACGAGTTCGCCGTGGCCGCCCGCGGAACCGACGCCGATTGGACCGACATCTTCGAGGACATCGACGTCGGCAAAGTCGTCCCGTTCCCCGAGAGCGGATCGCCGAAGCCCTACGTTTCCAAGGGGGCGAAGGATGCGTTCGACCGGGTTACCACCGCCAGCTCGATCGCCTCACCCTCCCCGAACCTCACGCTCGTTCAGGCGCTCTCCGCCGCGATCCAGGCGGCGCCCACCTCGCCGCAGCCGACCGTCTATCTGACCGGTCACAGCCTGGGCGGTTGCATCGCCAGCATGCTCGCGCCGTACCTGCAGGCACAGGCGAAGACCTGGAGGAAACAGCCGAAGTTCGCGGTGATCACCTATGCCGCTCCCACCGCCGGCGTGCAGAGCTTCGTCGACTACTTCAACTCCCTGTCGTGGGTCATCGACGAGCGCCAGAACAACGCCTACGACCTGGTACCGCACGCGTGGGCCGATCTCGACACCACCGCCGGCTGGTACCCGAGCCCGGGACCGCAGGCGACCGAAGAGGTGAAGCTGCTCATCGGGACGTTCGCCCAGAGCACCAAGGGCAACGTCTACGTCCAGCCCGGCACGCTCTGCCTGATGAACACCGGATACACGAGCCTCAACAAGAGCCTGGTCAACACGACCACCCAGGACTTCCTCGGCCAGGTCGCCTTCCAGCACGCCAACGACACCTACCTGGACCTGGTGGGGGCGCCTGACCTCCCTCCCAGGCCGGAGGTGATCGATGTGACCCCCTCCTTCGGCAAACCGGGCGACACGGTGACCATCAACGGCACCGGTTTCAGTCCGGACAGCGTGGTCGACTTCGACAAATTCGCCTGCACCAAGTTCACCATCGACCCCTCCGGCATCAAGATCACCGCTCAGGTCCCCGACGGAACCGGCGTCGTCCACACCGGCGTCGTCCACGTCCGCGTCACCAACACCCTCGGCACTTCCCCGGCCGTCGCGATGGGGCAGTTCGCCTATGGCGGACCCCCGCCTGTGGTGGTCAGTGCGGTCAGCCCGACCAGCGGAAATGTCGGCACCCCGGTCACCATCAGCGGCGAGGGCTTCGCCCAGGGCGCCACCGTGTACTTCAAGGACAAGGCATCCGAATCGGTCAAGTTTGTCAACACCGGCCAGATCATCGCGACCGCGCCCGGTCTGCTCGACGTCCACCAGACGGTTGACATCACCGTGAAGGTCGGCCAGGCCACCTCTCCCAAGAGCCCGGCCGACGAGTTCACCTACACCGGACGTTGACTTCCGCTCCCCCGGCTACGGCCGGGGGATTCCTACCACGGTCGTCTGACCGTCTCGGTGGGTTCCTGCTTCTTCGCAGCACCCGCACACGCCTGCGCGAGAAGTCGGCTGGGCCGACTTCTCGCGCAGCCTTCGTTCCGCCCTCAGCGGCCGACTTCGCGCAGGCGGAAGTCCTCGACCGTCTCCCGCCGGATCAGCAGGCGGGCCCGGCCGTCCTTCACCGCCGCCACGGCCGGGCGGCCGACCAGGTTGTAGCCCGACGCCATCGACAGCTGGTACGCGCCGGCGGCGGGTACCGCGAGCAGGTCGCCCGGGCGCAGGTCGACGGGCAGGACCGCATCGCGCACCAGCACGTCGCCGGCCTCGCAGTGGCGGCCGACCACGTCCATACGGGCCGTGCCCGCGTCCGAGCGGCGGCCCACCAGACGGACGCTGTAGGGCGATCCGTACAGCGCCGGGCGCGGGTTGTCGCTCATCCCGCCGTCCACCGCGACGAAGCACCTGCCGTCGGCGGTGTGCTTGACGGACAGCACCCGGTAGACCGCCACGGCGGCCGGTCCCGCGATCGCGCGGCCCGGCTCGACCACCAGGCGCGGTACCTCCAAATCCGCCTCGGCGCAGCGCACTGCCAGCCGGTCGGTGACCCGGACGGCGAACTCGGCGAGGTCCAACTCCGCATCCCCGGGCAGGTAGCGGATGCCGTGGCCGCCGCCGAGGTCCAGCTCGGGCAGTTCCACGCCGTACCGCTCCCGGACCTCGGCGAGCAGCTGCACCAGCGCGTCCACCGCCCGCAGGTACGGCTCCAGCTCGGTGATCTGCGAGCCCAAGTGGCAGTGCAGGCCGGTAAGTTCCAGCCCGGGCTGGTCGAGTACCCGGGCGATCGCGTCCGCCGCGTCGCCGCCCTCGTTCGGGAAGCCGAACTTCTGCCCGCCGACGCCAGTCTGCACCGCCGTGTGGTGCCCGGCGGCGATCCCCGGGACGACCCGGACCAGCACCTTCTGCGGGGTGTCGGCGGCCACCAGCGCCGCGAGCCGGGCGATCTCGGCCGGGCCGTCGATCACGATCCGCCCGACCCGCAGCCGCCGCGCCAACCGCAGCTCCTCCGGGGACTTGGCGTTGCCGTGCAGCAGGATCCGTTGCGCCGGGAACCCGGCCGAGACGGCCAGCCACAGCTCGCCCGAGGAGCAGACGTCCAGGCCGAGGCCCTCCTCCGCGACCCACTCGGCCATCGCACTGCACAGGAAGGCCTTGGCCGCGTACAGCACCTCGGCGTGCGGCAGTGCCCGGCGGTAGGCCCGCGCCCGGCGCCGCACCTCGCCCTCATCCAGGACGTACAGCGGGGTGCCGAACCGCTCGGCGGCCTCGGCCAACCCGACCCCGCCGACCAGCACCTCGCCGCCCGGGCCGGGCCGCGCCGAGGCCGGCCACGGCCCGCCGAGCGCGGCAGCGGAGGCGGAGGGAACGGGTACGGCGGCGGTGAGCTGGGTCATGGCGGCTACTCCTCGGGTCAGTCTTCGAACTGCATCGCGATGCGGCAGTGCGCCGGGCGGCTACGGTCGTGGGCCGGGGCGGGCTCCGGGGTCCGTACCGGGGGTTCCGGCCGCTCGGCCGGGCGGTCGAGCAGCCGGACCACCCGGCGTAGCGGCGGCTCGACGGCGAGGGCGGAGTCGTTCATGGCGAGGGTCCCTTCGGACGGTGGGCCGCACGGCCCGGACCCCTCCAGTGGAAACCCTCCGCACACCGACCGGCCCCGCCCTTGACACAGGCCGTACGTCCCAACCGCTGACCTTGACGCCCTCCTGACACAGCCCCGGAACGGACGTTCGAGCCGGCCAGGGGCAGTGTCAGGGAAATGTCAAGGACGGCCGGTTCCCCGCCAAGCCCGCGTCAAGAGCCGCATGACGCCACGGGATCCGGTGGTGGGCTGCACTCCGTTCCCCGTCGCCATCGAGCCCGCCGCCCTTCTCCCGGGCGGCCCGGAAGGTCCCCGAGACGATGCGCCGTTCGGCCCTCACCACATCGGATGCCACCGACCACCAGCAGAACTGGTTCCGCCGCCCGACCTCCGCCCCGCCCGAGCCACCGTCGCGCCATCGGCCCACCCCGTCGAAGGGCCGGCGCCGGCTGATCACCCGGCAGCAGCTGGCCGAGGCGCTGCCCGCCGCCGTCCGCAAGCTCCACCCGCGCGTGATGATGCGCAACCCGGTGATGCTGGTGGTCGAGACCGGCTCGGCGCTCACCACCATCAGCGCGGTGATCCACCCGAGCGTCTTCGCCTGGGTGATCTCCTTCTGGCTCTGGCTGACCGTGCTGTTCGCCAACCTCGCCGAGGCCGTGGCGGAGAGCCGGGGCAAGGCGCAGGCCGACTCGCTGCGCCGTGCCCAGGCCGGGACGACCGCCCGACGGCTGCTGCACTGGCGGGTCGGCACCCGCGACCACCGCCACGAGGTGCTCCCCGCCGAGGAGTTGATGCTGCACGACATCGTGCTCGTCCCGGCCGGGGAGGTGATCCCGCAGGACGGCGAGGTGGTCGAGGGCGTCGCGAGCGTCGACGAGTCGGCGATCACCGGGGAGTCCGCGCCGGTGATCCGCGAGTCCGGCGGCGACCGCACCGGCGTCACCGGCGCCACCTTGGTGCTCTCCGACCACCTGATCGTGCGGGTCACCTCCCGCCCCGGCCAGAGCTTCGTGGACCGGATGATCGCCCTGGTCGAGGGCGCCAACCGGCAGAAGACGCCGAACGAGATCGCGCTGAACATCCTGCTCGCCTCGCTGACCATCATCTTCCTGCTCTCGGTCGTCTCGCTCCAGCCGATGGCCATCTACGCCCACGCGCCGCAGACCACGATCGTGCTGGTCGCGCTGATGGTCGCGCTGATCCCGACCACGATCGGCGCCCTGCTGTCCGCGATCGGCATCGCCGGAATGGACCGGCTGGTGCAGCGCAACGTGATCGCCCTGTCCGGCCGGGCAGTTGAGGCCGCGGGCGACGTCGACGTGCTGCTCCTCGACAAGACCGGCACCATCACCCACGGCAACCGCCGGGCCGTCGCGCTGCACCCGCTGCCCGGCGCCACGATGGAACAGCTCGCCGAGGCGGCGCAGTTGGCGTCCGTCGCGGACGAGACCCCGGAGGGGCGCTCGCTGATCGAACTGACGAACCGTCAGTACTGGGTCCCGCCAAGGGCCCCCGGCGAACTGGGCGAGCAGCAGCCCGTGCCGTTCACCGCGCACAGCCGGATGAGCGGCGTCGACCTGCGCTGGTCGGACGGCAACGGCTGCCTGATCCGCAAGGGCGCGGCCGCGGCCGTCGCCCGCTGGGTGGTGGACTGCGGCGGGCGGCTGCCGATGGAGGCCAAGCCGCTGGTGGACCGGATCGCCGAGACCGGCGGCACTCCGCTGCTGGTCGCCGTGCACGACCGGCACGGCGCGCGGGCGCTCGGCGTGGTCGAGCTCAAGGACGTGGTCAAGGAAGGCATCGCCGAACGCTTCGCCGAGCTGCGGCGGATGGGCATCCGCACCGTCATGGTCACCGGCGACAACCCGCTGACCGCCAAGGCGATCGCGGCGGAGGCCGGCGTGGACGACTTCCTCGCCGAGGCCACCCCCGAGGACAAGCTCGCCCACCTGCGGCGCGAGCAGGCCGCCGGGAACATGGTCGCAATGACCGGCGACGGCACCAACGACGCCCCCGCCCTCGCCCAGGCCGACGTCGGCGTCGCGATGAACTCCGGCACCCCGGCCGCCAAGGAGGCCGGAAACATGGTCGACCTCGACTCCAACCCGGCCAAGCTGATCGACATCATCCGGGTGGGAAAGCAACTCCTCATCACCCGGGGCGCGTTGACCACCTTCTCGATCACCAACGACGTGGCCAAGTTCTTCGCGATCATCCCCGCGATGTTCGCGAACGCCTACCCCGGGCTGCACCACCTCAACATCATGGAACTGCACAGCCCCACCTCGGCGATCGCCTCCGCGATCATCTTCAACGCGCTGATCATCATCGCGCTGATCCCCCTGGCGCTGCGCGGCGTGCGCTACCAGCCCGCCTCCGCGACCGACCTGCTCCGGCGCAACCTGCGGGTGTACGGGCTGGGCGGGCTGATCCTGCCGTTCCTCGGGATCAAGGCGATCGATCTGCTGATCCAGTTCGTGCCGGGACTGGGCTGAACCCTCCGCAGCGGCGGACCTGTCAGTAGGCCGTCAAGATGTGCACGACCGGCGTCATGACGGTGTCAGCGGCCGTACGGACGACGCTGTTCCGGGGTTCACTGGAGTCATCCGAAGCAAGGAGTACCGAACCGGCGGAACTCGACCGGAGTGAACTACCGGAGTGACCTACCGGAGAGACGGAGGCGAACGGCCATGACCGGCACGAACCGAGTGATCGTCGGCCTGAGCGGATCACTGAGCAGTCTGGCCGCCCTCTACCACGCCGTCGGCGAGGCGGCCCGGCACGAGGCCGTGCTGGTGCCCGTCGCCGCGTGGACGGCGGGCGACAAGGACGGGCTGCGCCCGCTCTCCGAGCTGGAGCACGCCGCCCGACGGCGGCTGGACATCGCCTTCGAGCAGGCCTACGGCGGCTACCCGTCCGGCCTGGTCATCCACCCCATGGTGGTGAACGCCGAGCCGGGGCCCGCCCTGGTCGGCGCCGTCACCGGCCCGGACGACCTGCTCGTCCTCGGCGCCGCCACCCGGCGCGGCCTCGACCGGCTGCGCGGCGCGTCGGTCGCCCGGCACTGCCGGCACCGGGCCGGCTGCCGGGTGGTCGAGGTCTCGCCGTCGGCGCTGCTGACCCGGCTCGAACTTCCCGCCCGTACGGGGGCACCGCTGCCGCTGCTCGCGCGGTGAGCGCGCGGCCCGCCCGGCCCGCCCGGCCCGCCCGCTACGCCGGATCCGCCAGGTGCGCGCTGAGCCAGCCGAGCGAGGTCGGGATCAGCCGGTCCCAGGTGGTGAAGTTGTGGCCGCCGGTGTCCACCGTCGCCTGGGCCACCACCAGGGGCGGACGGGCGGCCGCCGCGAAGGCCGTGGAGTCGGCGTAGGTGCTGCCGTCCTCCTTGCTGTCGGCGAGCAGCACGGCGAGCGCGGGCGGCGGCAGGTGGGCGAGGCGCCAGTCGAGGTCCGCCTCGTCGCGGCGCTGCTGGCTGCCGCCGAACAGGTCGCCGGTGGTCACGTCCTCCGGGGCCTTGAAGTAGCCGGAGAGCGAGGCCACGACCGGGAAGACCGCCGGGTGCTCCATGCCGAGCTTGAGGGCGCAGTAGCCGCCGGTCGAATCGCCCATGACGCCCAGGCCGTCCGCGCCGCCCAGCACCCGGTAGGAGGCCCGCAGGTCGGCGGGCACGTCGGTGGTGAAGTAGGTCTGCGCCTGCGGGCCGTGCGGGATGTCCTCGCACTCGCTGTCCCGGGGCATGCTGGGCGAGGGCCGCATCAGCACCAGTACGGTCGGTTTCATCGTGCCCTTGTGCAGCAGGTCGAGTTCGGTGGCCGGGTAGCGCAGCTTGGTGACCAGGTTCTTGGCGTCCCCGGGGAAGCCGGTCATCACCAGTACGGCCGGGAAGTGCCGGCCCTCGTTGCCGGGCTGGAAGTACTGCGGCGGCAGGTAGACGTACCCGTCGGTGCTCAGCCCGGTGGTGGTGCCGGGCAGCCGGACCTGGTCGAGCCGGCCGATCCGGGCCGGGTCCCGGTTGGCCGAGTCGGCGCCGGTGATCTCCGCCGTGCCGAGCGCCTGCACCCCGGGGCGCCCGCCCGCCGGGGTGCCGCTGGCGCCCGGAGCGGCGCCGCTGCCCGGGGTCGTGCTGGTGCCCGGGGTGGCACTGCTGCCCGGGGCGGCTCCGGCACCTGGGGTGGCGCTGGCGCCCGGGGTGGCGCTGGCACCCTGGATGACACCGGCGCCGTGCTCGCGCCCCAGCAGGTCGGACCAGCTGCTGTAGAAGATGAAGTAGTCGTTGACGGCGAGCCCGAGGGTGGCGAGCAGGGCCACCTGGGTGAGGGCGATGGTGCCCAGCCGCAGGAACATCGCGGGCCAGCTGCGGACGGCGAGCTTGGGCCAGACCCAGAGCGTGCCGAGCACGGTGGCCACCGCGAGCAGCGCCGCCAGCGCCAGCAGTCCGTGACTGGTGAGTCCCATGCGTCCCACCCTCCCCTACTACTGTGGACCACCGGCCGGGAAAGAGGAGCCCCACTCAGGGTGACCACCTCGTCACTGCCGCCGGTCGGCCAGCGCCTGCCACACCTGGTCACGCAGGAACGGCGGGTCGGTGAAGCGGATGCCGGTGGCATCGCGCAGCGCGTTGGCGAAGGCGGGGGCGACCGGGTTGAACGGGCTCTCGCTCATCGACTTGGCGCCGAGCGGGCCGATCGCGTCCGAGGTGTCGGAGAAGTGCACCTCGGTGCGCGGCACATCCGCGTACGCCGGGAGCCGGTAGCGGCGGAAGGCCGCGGTGGTGACCTCGCCCCGCTCGTCCAGCAGCACCCGTTCGAACAACGTCGCGCCGAGCGCCTGGGCGACCCCGCCCTCGACCTGGCCCCGGCACTGCAGCGGGTTCATCACCTTTCCGGCGTCGGCGCCGTGGACGCTGCGCAGGATGCGGATCTCGCCGGTGTCCGGGTCGACGGCGATGCGGAACCACTGGGAGTTGAAGGCGATCGAGCGCGGCGAGCCGCCGAAGTGGCCGTCGGCCGCGAGCGTGACGCCCTTGCCGCGGGCGGCCTCGAAGATCTCCTTGAGCGTGACCACCCGCCCGTCGCACTCGACCGCGTCCGCGGTGAGCCGCAGCAGGCTGCGCGGGGTGCGGGCGTACTCGGCGGTGAAGGTGAGGAGTTGTTCGGCGAGCGCGTTGGCCGCCTTCATCACCGCCTTGCCCGCGACGACCGTGCCGGCCGAACCGAAGGCGCCGGTGTCGTGCCGGACGACGTCGGTGTCGGACTGCCGGATGGCGATCCGGTCCACGGTGGTGCCCAGGGCCCCGGCGGTGATCTGCTTGTGGACGGTGGTGGTGCCGTTGCCGAACTCCGCTGTGCCCACGGCGATGTCGTACGTGCCGTCCTCCAGGAGCTTCACCGTGGCGTCGGCGATGTGGCCGCCGGGCGGGCCGCAGGCGATGGCCGCCATCGCGAAGCCCTGGCCCACCAGCCAGCCTTCGGGGGCGAGTTCGGCGCTGGTGTCGTTCGCGACGGCGGTACGGACGACGCCGAGGCACTGGTCGAGGCCGTAGCTGGCGATGTGGAGGTCCTCCTCCTCGCCGAGCGGGCCCTCCATGTGCTCACCGGGTCCGATGATGTTCTTCTCGCGCAGGACGAGCGGGTCGAGGCCCAGCCGCCGGGCGAGCTCGTCCATCGCCGACTCCACGGCGAAGGTGACCTGGCCGAGGCCGTAGCCGCGGAACGCTCCGGCGGGCACACCGTTGGTGTAGACGGAGTACGCGTCCACCTTCTTGTGCGGTGCCCGGTAGACGCCCATCGACTCACCGACGCTGTGGAACATCACCGCCGGCCCGTGGTTGCCGTACGCCCCCGTGTTGGACACCACGCGGAACTGGATGGCCGTCAGGGTGCCGTCCCGCTTGGCGCCGAGCTTGACGGTGATCCGGAACGGGTGCCGGGTGGTGGCGCCGTAGAACTGCTCGGCACGGGTGAACTCCAGCTTCACCGGCCGGTGCAGCCGCATCGCCGCGAGCACCGCGATGTCCTCGGTGAGCATCTCCTGCTTGCCGCCGAAGCCGCCGCCGACCCGGCCCGCCACCACCCGGACCTTCTCCATCGGCAGGTCGTACAGGTCGCACAGGGCACGCCGGGTGAGGAAGGGCACCTGGGTGGAGGACCGGACCACGATCCGCTCCTCCCCCGTTTCCCCGGCCTCCTCGAAGTAGGCGACGCAGCCGTGGGTCTCCAGACTGGCGTGCTGCACCCGCTGGGTCCGGAAGGTCTCCTCGTGGACGAGGTCCGCCTCGGCGAAGCCCTGTTCGACGTCGCCCGTCTCGCCGTGGGCCTCGCCGCAGACGTTGTTCTCGGCGCGGGCGATCCGGGACTCCGGTCCCTTGGGATGGATCACCGGCGCACCCGGGGCCATCGCCTCCTCCGGGTCGATGACGTACGGGAGTTGCTCGTACTCGACGGCGATCCGGCGGCAGCCCTCCTCGGCGGCGGCCTCGCTCTCGGCGACCACGGCGGCGACCCGCTGGCCGACGAAGCGGACCACGTCGTCCAGGACGCGGGTGTCGTCCGGGTCCTCGGTGGGGTGCTCGTGCCGGGCGGAGGAGTAGAGCCGCTCGGGGGCGTCCCGGTGGGTGAGCACGGCGTGCACGCCGGGGACGCGCAGGGCGGCCGAGGTGTCGATGGAGACGATCCGGGCGTGCGGGTGCGGGGAGCGCAGCAGCTTCATGTGCAGCAGTCCGGGCACGTCGAGGTCGAAGGTGTAGCGGGCGGTGCCGGTGACCACCTGCGGCCCGGCCGGGGCGCCGAGGCTACGGCCGACGGCCTGGCCGGCGCACGGCGATTCGGTGTGCTTCACCCCCCGGACGGCGTCCTCGATCGCCCGGTAGCCGGTGCAGCGGCACAGGTTGCCCTTCAGGGCGCGCGGCAGGTCGGTCAGCTGCTCGGCGTCCAGGGCGGAGGTGGTCATCAGCAGGCCGGCCGTGCAGAAGCCGCACTGGAAGCCCTGGGCGTCCAGGAAGCGCTGCTGCACCGGGTGCAGTTCGCCGTCCCGGCCGGCCAGCCCCTCGACGGTGGTGACGGAGCGGCCCTCGGCCCGGACCGCCGGGTAGAGGCAGCTGTGCACCGGCTCGCCGTCGACCTGGACGGTGCAGGCGCCGCAGTCGCCGGCGTCGCAGCCCTTCTTCACGCCGAACCAGCCGCGTTCGCGCAGGTAGGTGCGCAGGCACTGGCCGGGGCGGGGCTCGGCGTCGGTCGGCTGCCCGTTGACGTGCATCGCGAAGGTCATCGCGCTGCCTCCTCTGTCAGCTCGTGGCGGATCTGCTCGGCGAAGCGGAAGGTCAGGTGCCGCCGCCAGGCGGGCAGCCCGTGGATGTCGTCGAAGTACTCCTGCGGCCGGATGCCGTCCCGGACCGCCTCCTCGACGGCCGCCGCGTTGGCGCCGGGCGGGAACCAGAGCCGGATCGGGCGGACGGTGGAGGCGGTGACGGTGAGGGTGAGCGAGCCGTCCACCGGGTCCAGGGTGCCGATCACCAGGGCGGCGGAGCGGCCCAGCCCGTAAAGCGAGGCCTGACGGAAGGCCGTGCGGCTCGCCAGGGCGCGAGCGGGCAGGGTGATCGAGCGCAGCAGTTCGCCGGGCCGCAGGTCCTTGCGCCCGGCGCCGGTGACGAACTGCGCGACCGGGACGCGGCGCTGCTCGCCGGAGGGAGCGCGCAGCAGGCAGACGCCGTCCAGGGCGGCGGTGAGCGAGATCATCGGGCCGGCCGGCAGGCCGTTGCAGAGGTTGCCGCCGACGGTGGCCAGGTTCCAGATCTTCCAGGAGGCCAGGAAGGCCCGGCAGCACTGCTCGACCAGCGGCGCGGCCGTCCACCCGGCGGTCCTGCCGTAGCGGGACAGCTGGGCGACGGTGCAGGTGGCGGCGATCTCCAGGCCGCCGTCCGGGGTGCGGGTGAGCGGCTCCCAGCCCATCCGGCCGAGGTCGATCAGCCGGCGGATGTGCGGCTGCGGCTCGGAGAACAGGTACGTCCCGCCGCCGAGCCAGGCGTCTCCGGGCCGCCAACCCCCGCCGAGGCGGGCGTCGCGCATCTCGGCCACTGTGTTCAGATCCATGTCGCCCCACCGTCCTCGGCCGGTCCCGTTCCTTCGGTAGGACGATTGAAGCCGCCGGCACACGGGCGTCACGAGTGGGTCCGGGCACCATTCGCACCGGTTGCGCACTGGTTGATCACCCAAGGGCGGGTGGGGAGTTGGCCGCTCCGCATGCCAACTTCGACAAGGCTGTCGAACTTGGCATGACCGGGCTATGCTGGCGGAGGTCCGCACCTTGAGTCCCCGCCCCGTCGACGTCCGCACCGACCCCGGCGCACCCGACCGGAAGGAGGCGAGACCCATGGACAGCAGGAGTCCGGCCCGCGACCACGCCCACGTCCGCTCCCGAACGCCCGAGCCGCCGTTCGGCAGAACTCGGCCCGTCCGGTGAGCTTCTGACGTCGCGTCAACTCAGCGACCGGTCTTCCACCACCTGGTCGTCCAGGCGTGCCCCGGGCCGCCCGCCACCGTTGTACGGAAGGTGAGTCGCCGCGCCCGCCCCCGACCCCCGGCGTCCCTGCCGAGGAAGAGGTTCCCCATGACGACGTCCCGGCTCTTCCCGCGCCCGCGCGAGGCGGCGGTCCTGCTCGCCGTCCTCGGGCTGCTCGTCCTGGAGGAGATCGCCCTCGGCATGGCGGAGGAGGAGGACCGCCCGCTGATCGGCGGCATCCTGATCGGTGCCTCCTGCTCCGGGCTGCTGGTGGTCGGGGCGGTGCTGTTCAGCCGATGGCTCGAAGCCCGCCGCCCGCTGCCGCTGCCGCCGCTCGGCCCCAACGGGCGCGAGTACAGCGCCCGGGCGCTCGAAGGCTTCCCGATGGAGGCCGTCCGCCCTCTGCTGCTCGCCGAACACGCCCCCCAGCTCGGCCAGTTGTACTCGGCCTGGATGCTCGCCAGGGCCGGCCGCCCGGCCCCGTGGATCGCCCGGCGGCTCGACATCCCGCTCGACGCCGCCCAACTCCTGACCGACGCCGCCCGCGCGCACACCGACCCCCGGCCGCTGCCCGGGCCGTGACCCCGGGCCGTGATCGCAGCGGCGTCGGCCCCGCCACCGCGAAGCGCGGTGGCGGGGCCGACGTTCGGGCGCGGGGTCAGCTCTCCCGACCCGAGGCGTCGTCGATCAGGAACGCGGTGGTCGGGGTCGCACCGGTCTCGTGGGAGACCAGCTTGAGGCCGATGGTGGTCCCCCAGCCGACCTGGGCGATCACCGAGGAGAGATCCACCGACTGGTACTGGTAGCCGTTGGTCGGGTTCTGGCTGCTCCAGGTCTTCACCGTGCCGATCGGCTGCCCGGTGTACTGGTTGATCGCCACCAGCGACAGGGTGTCGGGCGCGGTGGTGGAGGCGTTGGTCGACTCAGTGTCGAGCCAGAAGGAGAAGCTCGCCTGCCCGTAGCCCGGGTAGGTGTTCAGGTAGGTGGTGATGGAGTCGTCCGTCCCGGTGTTCTGGCCGAGCCAGGCGTACCACGAGCCGGAGTGCGGCGCGTGCAGGCTGGACGGGGTGATGATGTTGTACCCCGACGGGCTCCAGGCGTCCGTCATCACGGTGTGGTTGACGTCCGCCGAGCCGTTCTCGAAGCCGGCGTCGATGAGCTGCTCGATCGAGCCGCAGCCCGTCCCGCCGGCGGTGCTGAGGTTCTCCCAGAAGCCGGTGGACGCCGCCTTGCCCGCCGCGTCCGTCGCCGTCACGGTGATCCGCTGGTAGCCGTTGGTCGCGGCGGCGGTGCCGGAGATCACCCCGCTGTTCGCGTCGATGGCCAGCCCCTGCGGCAGCCCGGTGGCGCTGTAGGTGAGGGCCGAACCGCTGCTGGACACGCCCACCGCCGGGACCGACAGCGGCTGCCCGGCCTTGTCGGTCCGGTCACACATCGTGCTCACCGAGACCGGCGGACTGGTCACCACCGGGTCCGAGGCCATGCACAGGTGGTCGCTGTTGGACCACAGGGTCTGCAGCGGGAAGCTGCCCGTCGACAGGTTCTCGAAGAACAGCCCGCCGTTGGCGCCCTTCGGGATCCAGGCACACTTGTCCCCGACCTCCTGGCCGGTGGCGTCGGTCCAGCCGCCCGGGGTGTTCGGGTCGGTCACGGTCTCCGCGTACTCGTGGCCGCCGATGATCCCGTAGCCGTCCAGGCGGCCCCTCGGGGTGTTCTCGCCGAACCAGTTGGTGCCGCAGCCGGCCACATCCGTCAGGTACGGCATGTTGGTGTAGGCGAGCTGGCCGTACGGCGAGCGCTGGAAGTCGTGCCAGGCGCAGTAGCCCAGCTCCTTCCACTTGTCCGGGTCGGCGCCCTGCGGCGAGTCGATGATGTACTGGACGTTGCGGTTCTGCGCCTCGGTCAGGTTGCCGAAGTGCTTGGCGGCGGCCAGCGCCTCGGCACCGAGCTGCGGTTCGGTCGCGGCCTGCGGCGCGGGGGCGGCGTTGTCCACCCAGACACCCGCGAGCACGCTCCCCGCCTGCGGGTACGGGATGTGCGCGGCCCCGGCCGGACACTGGACGGAACCGGCCGCGATGCCCTCGCAGTACTGGGTCAGGACGGCGCTCCAGCCGTCACCGGCGCTGCCGAGGCCCTTGAAGAAGTCCTGCTGGTACGGGGCGGCCTGATCCGGGTCCCCGGTCGTCACGAGGTCGCCGGTCGAGTTGGTCGACGGGGTCCCCCACTGGGAGCCCCAGAGCACCAGGTAGACCTTGGGCGCGCCGATCACCACGCCGGTCGACTCCTGGCCGCCCTTGTAGGTGACCTGGAGGTCGTACTGGTTCGCGACGTTGCCGTCGCCGTCCTTGCCGGTGCCGGGGTCGGCGCCGTCCACCAGCTGGGGAGTCTTCTTGCCGCCGGTGTTCGCCGTGGCGACCGGGCCGGTCCGGGCGGCCCTGGCCCGACGCGGACCGGACTTCTGCGGGGCGGCGGCCGTCTTCGGGGTGCCCGGCTGGACCGCGACGGTGGCGGCCTGCGGCGCGTGGGAGTCGGCCATGGCGGACAGCGGACTGCTGAGCGCCGCGCCGGCCAGGGCGGCCGCGAGGGCCACCAAGGCGGTCCGTGGGGCGCGTCGGGCGCCCGTGGAGGTGCGGGATCGGAATCTGAACACCGGTCGGGTTCCGTCTCTCGTGACGTGGGGGGGATGGATGCACGTTCGCGGCACGCATGCAGAGATGACTGATCTGAGTGATCTGACCGATCTGACTGATCGCCAACGGGGTTGCGACGGGAGGACGGGGAACCGGGTCTCACCCCCGGGCGCCGCTGTGCAATGCGCCATATGATATTTCACTGACGGTCGCACACAAGGGCCTCACACAGCCCGACACTGCGCCACCCGGCCGGCGACACCCCGCCCGGCCTCACCCCGGCGCTCCAGCAGGCCCGCCCCGCCTGGCCCGATCGCCCCCGAACCGGCCGTCCCGCCAACACGGCGGGCGGGCAGGGATTTTAACTTTCCCTTACCCGCCCAGACCTCGCCTTGGCATTCCCACGGCCCACCCCTGCGTCAGACCCGCCGACCCGCGTTCGCCTGCGCGACCAGGAACGGCACCAACCCGCGCTCCGCCAGCGCCGACCGCCAGGCATCCCGCGCCCGCGCCAACTCCCCCAGCCCCTCGGCCTCTTCGGCCGCCACCGGGCCCTGGGCCCGGGACGCAGCCCCCAACAGCCCCAGCCCGCCGACCAGCAGGCACAGCGCCGCCACCGCGGCGGCCACCCACCCGGCGGTCACCAGTGCCCGCCCCAGCACCTCCATGTCCTCGGCCAGCCCCAGCAGGTAGCCGAGCAGCAGGAGCACCGCGGCGGCCGCGGCGGCGACGATCGGCACTATCACCCCCAGCACCCCCCACCATCCGGACACCCGCTCCCGCGCCGGCGCGTCCACCGGCAGCCGGGCCGCCGAGTCGGCGTCCGCCCGCAGCGTCGCGTACCGCTCGTACTCCGGCGCCGCCGCGGCCAGCACGTACTCGGCGTTCTCCCGCGCCGTCCGCCGCAACCGCTCCGCCCCCCGCGCCTCCTCCCCGCTCTCCCGCAGCGCGGCCCGCACCTGCGGCGCCGCCAGCGCCCTGCCGAGCTCCGTCTCGAAGTCGGCCCGATCCTGCTGCGGCAGTCGAAGCGGTCTGTCCATGCCGTGCCCCCCGTTCGCTGTTCACCTGTGGGCCATAGTTCTACAGCACTGTAGAACACGCGACCAGGATGGAGCAGCCCGGTTCACCTGTGGAATCGAGGACGGGGAAGGGTCACCTCAGTCAACGCGGCCCCGCTTGCGGGGCCGGCGGCCGCCCCGGGGAGCAGGAGGGCGGCGGGCCGGACGGGCGGGTGCGTCAGCCGACGGCGAGTTTCACCTGGAGGGAGTCCGCGGCGGCCGAGGGGGTGGCGCCGATGTTGGAGACGGTGGCGATCACGACGGCGTCGGCGCCCGGGATCCAGTTGACGGTCTTGGACTGGACGATCAGCTGCCGCTGGTGCGTCGTGCCGTCGCAGAGGATGTCGGCCTCGGCGGTCCGGCTGGAGCCGAAGGCGATGGAGGAGGAGTTCTCCGGGTCCTTCTGCTCGACCGAGACGGTGAGCGAGCGGGCTTCGTCGGCGACCGAGCACAGGTAGTCGACGTCCACCCGCACCCGGCCGGGGATCTTCGGATCGATCTGGGCCTTACCGAGGGTCACCGTCGTGGTGACCGGGTCATCGCTCGGATCCGGGTCGGCGGCCAGGGCCGGGGAGGCGAGGCCGACGAGGGCCGAGGTCAGTACTGTCAGGACGATCCACCGCTGCACTGCAACCTCCGGGGCTGAAGACGTGTTGCGGCCGACGCTAACCGGCGCCCCGAACACCCGCGCGCCGAGTCGTCCGATCGCCGTACGAACGACCCGGCGCCGGTGCGGCCGAGGCGGGCCTGCCCTCATCGCCGCCGGAGCCACACCGCCCAGGTCAGCACCGAGCAGAGCACGTACGCCGCCAGGAACCCCAGGTACGCGGCGTCCCCGTTGTGGCTGGCCTGGAAGGACTGCCGGAAGGCCAGGTTCACCAGCACCCCGCCGAAGGCGCCGATCGCCCCGGCGAGCCCGATCAGTGCCCCGGCCCGCCGCCGGGAGTCGGCCTCGGCGGCGGCCGGATCGGCGCCGCCCGCGACGGCCCTGCCGGCGATCGACTGGAAGTGCGCCGGGATCATCTTGTACGTCGAGCCGTTGCCGATCCCGCTGAGCACGAACAGCCCGATGAACCCGGCCAGGAACAGCGGCAGCGAGCCCGCCCGGGAGGCGGCCAGCACGACGGCCGTCCCGGCCCCCATGGCGAGGAAGGTCGCCAGCGTCACCCGCGCGCCGCCGTACCGGTCGGCGAGCCGCCCGCCGACGGGCCGCAGCAGCGAGCCGAGCAGCGGCCCGAGGAAGGTGAGCGCGGCAGCCTTGACCGGGGTGTCGAAGCGGTCGTGGAACTGCACCTGCAGCACCTGCCCGAAGGCGAAGCCGAAGCCGATGAAGGAGCCGAAGGTGCCGATGTACAGCGTGGACACCGCCCAGCCGTACGGGTCGCGGGCGACCTCGCGCAGCGCCCGCCCCTCACCGCTGGCGGACACCGGCAGGTTGTCCATCCTCCACCAGGCCCCGGCCGCCGCCAGCACGATCAGCGGCAGGTAGACCAGCGGCAGCAGCCGGGGGTGGGCGGCGCCCGCCGTGGACAGCACCAGCAGCCCGAGCAGTTGGACGGCCGGGACGCCGAGGTTGCCGCCGCCCGCGTTGACGCCGAGCGCCCAGCCCTTGAGCCGGTGCGGGTAGAAGGCGTTGATGTTGGCCATCGAGGAGGCGAAGTTGCCGCCGCCGACCCCGGCCACGCAGGCCACCGCGAGCAGCGTCCCGTACGGGACGCCCGGCTCCAGCACCACGGCCGCCAGCGCGGTGGGCACCAGCAGCAGCAGCGCGCTGATCACCGTCCAGTTGCGGCCGCCGAAGCGGGCGACGGCGAAGGTGTACGGCAGCCGCAGCAGCGCGCCGAGCGCGGTCGGCAGGGCGGTGAGGGTGAACTTCCCGGCGGTGTCGATGTGGTACTCGGGCCCGAGGAAGAGCACCAGCACCGACCACAGGCTCCACACCGAGAAGCCGATGTGCTCCGAGAGGACCGAGAGGACCAGGTTGCGCCGGGCGATCCGGGCGCCGGTGCGCGCCCAGAACTCCTCGTCCTCCGGGTCCCAGCCGGCCAGCGGGGCGGGCGTTCTCGCTTCGAGGACGGCCGTCATGCCACCGGCTCCCGGTCGAAGGCCCGGACCGGCCAGCGCCGCAGCACGGCGGGGGCGCCGTCGGGGGCGGTGTCCTCGTCCAGGCAGCGCCCGTCGGTGAGGTCGTACACCTGCTTGTACATCGGGGAGATGAGGGTCGGCCGCTCGCCGCGGCTGCCGATCAGGCCGCGGGAGAGGACCGGGGCGCCGCTGAACGGGTCGAGGTTGTCGACGGCGTACAGCTCCCCGGCGCGGTCGCGGAAGAGGGCGACCTGGCCGGCGTCGGGCAGCAGCACCGCGACGCCGCGGCCGGGTTCGAGGTCGGCGAGGGAGCAGACGGTCTGCCAGCGGCTGCCGTCGTGGATCTGTACGGTCACGGGGTGAGCACCTCCAGTCGGGCCCCGGCGACCAGCACCGGGGCGTTGAGGGTGTGGCCGGCCTCGCCGGGGCGGGCGGGGCGGATCTGGCCGCGTTCGGGGACGAAGGTCACGGCGGGGTCGGGGATGCCGGGGGCGTTGACGAAGGAGGCGAAGCGCCGCAGCCGCTCGGGGTCGGCCAGGGTCTCGGCCCATTCGTCCCGGTAGCGGCCGATGTGACGATCCATCAGTTCGTCCAGCTCGGCGGCGATGCCGAGCGAGTCGTCGAGGAGCACGGCGCGCAGGTGGTCGAGGCCGCCCTCCAGCCGCTCCAGCCAGACCGAGGTGCGCTCCAGCCGGTCGGCGGTGCGGATGTAGAACATCAGGTAGCGGTCGATGGTGCGGATGAGGGTCTCGCGGTCGAGGTCGGCGGCGAGCAGGTCGGCGTGCCGGGGGGTCATGCCGCCGTTGCCGCCGGCGTAGAGGTTCCAGCCGGCCGAGGTGGCGATGATGCCGAAGTCCTTGCTCTGCGCCTCGGCGCACTCGCGGGCGCAGCCGGAGACGGCGGCCTTGAGCTTGTGCGGGGAGCGCAACCCCCGGTAGCGCAGCTCCAGTTCGATGGCGAGGGTGGTGGAGTCCTGGACGCCGTAGCGGCACCAGGTCTCGCCGACGCAGGACTTCACGGTGCGCAGCGACTTGCCGTAGGCGTGTCCGGACTCGAACCCGGCGTCGACCAACTTGCTCCAGATGACCGGGAGTTGGTCGACGGTGGCGCCGAACATGTCGATCCGCTGGCCGCCGGTGATCTTGGTGTAGAGGCCGTGGTCGCGGGCGATCTCGCCGATCGCGATCAGCCCCTCGGGGGTGATCTCGCCGCCGGGCACCCGGGGGACGACCGAGTAGGAGCCGTTGCGCTGGAGGTTGGCGAGGAAGTGGTCGTTGGAGTCCTGCAGGGCGCCCTGCTCGCCGTCCAGGATGTGGCCGTTGCCGAGGCTGGCCAGGATGGAGGCGACGGTCGGCTTGCAGATCTCGCAGCCCTCGCCGCTGCCGTGCGCGGCGAGCAGCTCGGAGAAGCTCGCCGGCCCGGTCACCCGGACGATCTCGTACAACTCGGCCCGGGTGTGGGCGAAGTGCTCGCACAGGCCCTTGGCGGTGGAGACCCCGGCGGCCTCCAGCTCCTCACCGACGACGGTGCCGAGCTGCTTGAGGCAGCTGCCGCAGCCGGTGCCGGCCCGGGTGCACTTCTTGACGGCGGCGACGCTGTCGGCGCCCTGCTCGCGGACGGCGGCCCGGACGGCGCCCTGGGTGACGTTGTGGCAGGAGCAGAGCACCGCCTCGTCGGGCAGCGCGACCGGTCCGGCGGAGGCGAACCCGGCGGGCAGCACCAGCTGCTCGGGAGCAACGGTGAGCGGCTTGCCGGCCACGGCGAGCGGGCGCAGGGCGCCGTAGCCCTCGGTGTCGCCGACCAGGACGCCGCCGAGCAGCGCGCCGTCGGAGCCGATCACCAGCTTGCGGTAGACGCCGCTGCGGCTGTCGCTGTACAGCACGTCGAGCGCGCCCTCGGCGGTGCCGTGCGGGTCGCCGAAGCTGGCGACGTCGACGCCGAGCAGCTTGAGCTTGGTGGACAGGTCGGCGCCGGTGAAGCCTTCGCCCTCCCGCTCCGCGATGGTCCGGGCCGCCGTCTCGGCCATCTGGTAGCCGGGGGCGACCAGCCCGTAGACCCGGCCGTCGACGGCCTGGGCGCACTCGCCGATGGCGAGGATCGCCGGGTCCTCGGTGCGGCAGTGCGCGTCGACCACGACGCCGCCGCGCTGGCCGACCGGCAGTGCGCAGTCCCGGGCGAGCTGGTCGCGGGCGCGCACCCCGGCGGAGAAGACCACCAGGTCGGCGGGCAGCTCCCGGCCGTCGGAGAGGGCGAGGGCGCGGACCCGGCCGTCTGGGCCGGTGAGCACGCCGCTGGCGCCGGCGCTGGTGTGGACGGTGACGCCCAGGTCCTCGATCTTGCGGCGCAGCGCGGCGCCGCCGCCGTCGTCCACCTGCACGGCCATCAGCCGGGGCGCGAACTCCACCACGTGGGTGGCCAGTCCCCCGGCCCGCAGGGCGCCGGCCGCCTCCAGGCCGAGCAGTCCGCCGCCGACCACCACGCCGGTGCCGGCGCCGGCGGCCTCGGCGCGGATGGCGTCGACGTCCTCGATGGTGCGGTAGACGTGGCAGCCGGGGGCGTCGGTCCCGGGTACGGGCGGCACGAACGGCACCGAGCCGGTGGCCAGCACCAGGACGTCGTAGCGGACTTCGGCACCGGACCGGGTGGCGACGGTCCGCCCGGCCCGGTCGATCGCGGTGGCCGGGTCGCCCAGGCGCAGGTCGATGCCGTGCTCGGCGAGGAAGCCGGCCGGGCAGAGCGCGAGGTCCTCGGCGGTGCTGCCGTCGAAGAGCGAGCTGAGGTGGACCCGGTCGTAGGCGGGCCGGGGTTCCTCGGCGAGCACGGTGACCCGCCAGCCGCGCGCGGCCGGCTGCTCGGTCCAGGCCTCCAGGAAGCGCTGGCCGACCATGCCGTGGCCGACCAGGACGAGGTCGCGGACAGTGCGGTCGTCAAGGGTCATCGCGCTTCTCCAGTCATTGCGGTTCCTCGGGTGAGCAGGTGCAGGGGGTGGCCGGCGAGCGCGCCGCCGTCGGCGAAGGCGCCGGCCAGCGCGTCCACGGTGGCCAGGTCGCCGAGCAGGATGGCGCCGACCAGTTGGTCGCCGCGCAGGACGAGCTTCTTGTAGCTGCCGCGGGTGGCGTCGGTGAGCCGCAGCACGTCGAGGCCCGGGTCGAGGGTCTCGTCCACGGTGCCGAAGGCCGCGTACTCCAGGTCGCCGGTGCTGAGCCGGGCGCGCGGGCTGGTGCCGGGGTAGCGGGCCTCGGGCTCGGCGCCGGAGAGGCGGCGGGCGAGCACGTCGGCCTGCTCCCAGGCGGGGCCGGCCAGGCCGTGGACGGTACCGCGGTGTTCGGCGCAGTCGCCGATCGCGTGCACGTGCGGGGCGGCGGCCAGGTGGTCGTCCACCAGGATCCCGGTGTTGACGGGCAGTCCGGCGGCGTGGGCCAGCGCGGTGCGCGGGCGGGTGCCGCAGGCCAGGACCACCAGGTCGCAGTCCAGCCGGTAGCCGCTGGCCAGCTCCACCGCGCCGACACGCTCGCCGCCGTGCACGGCCCGGGCCCGGTTGCCGGTGTAGCACTCGACGCCGAGCCCCTGGAGCCGTTCGCGCAGCACGGCGGCCGCCTCCGGATCGAGCTGACGCTCGATCAGATTCGGTGCCTGGTGGACGATTTCGGTGCGCACCCCGAGCGCGGCCAGCGCCCGGGCGGCGCTCACCCCGAGCACCCCGCCGCCGATGACCACCGCCCGCTTGGCGCCGACGGCCTCCTCGGCCAGGCGGGCGCAGTCCGCCAGGGTGCGCAGCGTGTGCACGCCCTCGACCAGGCCGTACCCGTCGGTGCGGCGCAGCCCGCGCACCGGCGGGAGCACCGGGTTGGCGCCGGTGGCGAGCACCAGTTCGTCCCAGGGCTCCACGGTGCCGTCGGCCAGGCCCAGCGTACGGGCTTCCGGATCGAGGGCGGTGACCTCGCAGCCGGGCCGGGCCGACGCCCCGCCGAGCGGCAGCGCGATCGACTCGGCGTCGTAGCGCCCGGTCAGCACCTCGGCGAGCAGCACCCGGTTGTACGGGGCGCGCGGTTCGGCGCCGTACACGGTGACCGTGCCGGGCCCGCCGAGGGCGCCGTAGCGCTCGGCGAAGCGGGCGGCCGCCATGCCGCCGCCGACCACGGCGATCCTGGTGGTCATGCGCCCGCCTCGCTTCGCTCGGCAGGGGCATTCCCACACGCGCGCCTCTTGATGATTCGCTCGCTGCGCTCGCTCATGACGTCACCTCTTTCCGGACCGGCTCCACCCGGACGGCGCAGAGCTTGAACTCCGGCATCCGGGAGACCGGGTCGAGCGCCGGGTTGGTGAGACTGTTGGCCCGGCCGGCGCCCGCCCAGTGGAAGGGCATGAAGACGGTGTCCGGCCGGATGGCGTCGGTGATCCGCGCCGGGGCGACCGCCCGGCCGCGCCGGCTGGTGACCGCGACCGGCTCGCCGTCGGCGATCCCGAGCCGCCCGGCCAGCCGCGGGTGCAGCTCGACGAACGGGCCGGGGGCTGCCGTGTTGAGCTCGGCGACCCGGCGGGTCTGCGCGCCGCTCTGGTACTGGGAGAGCACCCGGCCGGTGGTCAGGAACAGCGGGTACTCCTCGTCCGGCTCCTCGCCGGCCGGGCGGTGGGTGACCTCGGCGAAGCGGGCCCGGCCGTCCGGGGTGGCGAAGCGGTCCAGGAACAGCCGCGGGGTGCCCGGGTGGTCCGGCGCCGGGCAGGGCCAGAAGACGCCGTCCTCGGCGGCGATCCGCTGGTAGCTGATGCCCGCGTAGTCGGCGTCGCCGCCGGCCGAGGCGCGGCGCAGCTCGGCGAAGGCCTGCTCGGCCTCGGCCGGGAAGCCGTCCGGAACGCCCAGCCGGGCGGCGAGTTCGCGCAGCAGCCACAGCTCGCTGCGCACCCCCTCGGGCGGGTCGAGGGCGCTGCGGCGCAGGATCACCCGGCCCTCCAGGTTGGTGGTGGTGCCGTCCTCCTCGGCCCACTGGGTGACCGGCAGCACGACGTCGGCGAGCGCGGCCGTCTCGGAGAGCACCACGTCGGCGACCACCAGCAGGTCCAGCGCGCGCAGCCGCTCGGTGACGTGCCCGGCGTTCGGCGCGGAGACCGCCGGGTTGGAGCCGGCCAGCAGCAGCGCCCGCACGCCGCCGGGCTGCCCGAGGCCGTCCAGCAGCTCGTAGGCGGACTTGCCGGGGCCGGGGAGGCTCTCGGCCGGGACGCCCCAGACGGCGGCGACGTGTTCCCGGGCCGCCGGGTCCTCGATCGAGCGGTAGCCGGGCAGCTGGTCGGCCTTCTGGCCGTGCTCGCGCCCGCCCTGGCCGTTGCCCTGGCCGGTCAGACAGCCGTAACCGCTGTACGGGCGGCCCGCCTTGCCGGTGGCCAGGCACAGGTTGATCCAGGCGCCGACGGTGTCGGTGCCCTTGCTCTGCTGCTCCGGGCCGCGGGCGGTCAGCACGATGCCGGTGTCCGACTCTCCGAACAGCCGTGCTGCTTCGCGGAGTTGGTGGACGGGCAGGCCTGTGATCCGCTCCACCCGGTCGGGCCAGTGGGCCATTGCCGACTCACGGGCCCGGTCGAAGCCCGACGTTCGTCGCGCGATGAACTCGCGGTCCGTCAGGCCGTCCGCGATCACCAGGTGGAGCAGGCCGAGGGCGAGCGCCAGGTCCCCGCCGGGGCGGGGCTGCAGGTGCAGGTCGGCCAGTTCGGCGGTGCGGGTGCGGCGCGGGTCGACCACGATCAACGTGCCGCCGTTCTCCCGCAGTTCGCGGAAGTAGCGGACGGCGGGCGGCATCGTCTCGGCCGGGTTGCCGCCGACCAGGATCAGGCAGCCGGTGTGCGGGATGTCGGCGAGCGGGAACGGCAGCCCGCGGTCCAGGCCGAAGGCCCGGCGGTGCGCGGCGGCCGCCGAGGACATGCAGAACCGGCCGTTGTAGTCGATGTTGGCGGTGCCCAGCACGACCCGGGCGAACTTGCCCAGCAGGTACGCCTTCTCGTTGGTGAGCCCGCCGCCGCCGAACACGCCCACCGCGTCCGCGCCGTGCTCGGCCCGCGTCCGGGCCAGCCCGGCGGCCACCCGGTCCAGCGCCTCCGACCAGCTCGCCGAGCGCAGCGGGGCGCCGGGCCGCTCACGCAGCAGCGGGCCGGCCAGCCGGACGGCCCGGTCCAGCAGCGCGGGCGCCGAACGGCCCTTGCCGCACAGCGCGCCCCGGTTCACCGGGAACTCGGGCCGCTCCCGCACCTCGGCGGGCTTGTCCGCGCCTGCCGACAGCCGCATGCCGCACTGCAGCGAGCAGTACGGGCAGTGCGTGTCGGTGGCCGTGGCGAGGACGGCGGGGCTGGTCAGCGTCATGCCGAGAAAGGTCGCGGCCCGCTGTTTCGCGATCGGGTCGTCGATGTTGCGGGCGCGGTACACCTCGCTCACGGCGCCCGACCGCCAGGGTGCACGGCCGGACATCTGGCGTAACCGCAGCGGCACTTTCGCTTACCACCAGGTGACGGCCGGGCAATGCCCCCGTAACACGCGCGCCGCAGGCTGTCGCGCATGGCAGCAACCCTCACCTCGCCAGGACCGCTCACCGGCTTCACCGTCGGCGTCACCGCCGCGCGCCGCCGCGAGGAACTCACCGCCCTGCTCACCCGGCGCGGCGCGCAGGTGGTCGAGGCGCCGGTGCTGCGCATCCTGCCGCTCGCCGACGACCTCGCGCTGCGCGAGGCCACCGACCGCTGCCTGGCCGCCCCGCTCGACTACGTGGTGGCCACCACCGGGGTCGGCTGGCGCGGCTGGATGAGCGCGGCCGAGGGCTGGGGCCGGGGCGCCGCCCTCGCCGAGGCCTGCCGCGGCGCGGTGGTGCTCAGCCGCGGCCCAAAGGCCACCGGCGCGGTCCGGGCCAGCGGGCTGGACGAGGGCTACTCCCCCGACACCGAGGCCACCGACGAACTGCTCACCTGGCTGCTCGCCCGCCCGCTGGCCGGGCGCCGGATCGCCGTCCAGGAGCACGGGGTCCGCCTGGACACCTTCGCGGCGGCGCTGCGCGAACGCGGCGCCGAGGTGATCTCCGTCCCGGTCTACCGCTGGGCGCCCCCGGAGGACCCGGGCGCGGTGCGCAGGCTCCTCGACCAGACCGTCCGCCGCCAGGTGCACGCCCTCACCTTCACCAGCGCGCCCGCGATCACCGCGCTGCTCGCCGCGGCGCAGGCCGAAGGCCTGTACGACGCGCTGCTGGACGCGCTGCGCCAGGACGTCCTGCCGGTCTGCGTCGGCACCCTGTGCGCCCGCCCCCTCACCGACCTCGGCCTGCCCGCCGTCCACCCCGAGCGCGGCCGCCTCGGCGCACTGGTCCGGCTGCTCGCGGACACCCTGCCGGCCCGGGCCCGTCGTGAAGTCGCCCTCGCCGACACGGTGTTGACCCTCCAGGGGAACGCCGCCCTGGTCGACGGCGAGAGTCACTGGCTCAGCCCGCGCGGCGCGGCGGTGTTGCGGGCGCTCGCCGAGCGGCCCGGCCGGGTGCTCAGCCGCGCCGACCTGCTGCGCGCCGCCTGGCCGGACGCCAGCGCCGACGAACACGCCGTGGAGGCCGCGGTGGGACGGCTGCGGGCGGCGCTGGGGCCGCACGCCACGCTGATCCGCACCGTCCCCAAGCGCGGCTACCGGCTGGCGGCGGGTTGATGGCCCCGGTGCTGCTCGCCGTCGCCCACGGCAGCCGCGATCCGGCAGCGGCGGCCTCAACCCGGGCTCTGCTGCGGGTGGTTCGCTTCCTCCGCCCCGAACTTACCGTCCGTTGTTGCTTCCTGGACCTCGCGCAACCCTCACTCTCGGATTCCATTGCCCAACTCGCGTGGCAGCGGCCGATCCTGGTCCCTCTGCTGCTCGGCACCGGCTACCACGTCCGGGTCGACCTGCCCGAGGCACTCGCCGCCGTGGGCCTCCCCCTCACCCACCTCGCCCCCGCACTCGGGCCCCACCCCCTGCTCGCCGAGGCCCTCGCCGACCGCCTCACCGAGGCCGGCGCCCCTTCACACGCGGCGGTGGTGCTCGCCGGAGCCGGCTCCTCCGACCCCACCGCCGTCGCCGACACCGCCCGGATGGCGGAGCTGTTGGCCACCCGCCTCGACCGACCGGTCATCCCCGCCCATCTCTCCGCCGCCACCCCCACCCCCCACCAGGCGGTCGCCGCCCTCCACGCCGCGGGCCACCCCGCCGTGGCCCTCGCCGGCTACCTCCTCTCCCCCGGCTTCTTCGCCCGCCGCGCCGCCACCACCGCGGCCACCTGGACCAGTGCCCCGCTGGCGGCCCACCCAGCCGTCGCCCGGCTGGTGCTGCAGCGCTACGACGAGGCGCGGGCGGCTACGGCGCTGCCTTCGGCCGCCTGAACAGCCGCCGTACACCGTCTGCCGCTCCCCGCCCGACGGAACCGGTGGCCCGACGGTCGCCGGGGCTCCGCGGCCATGGGGTGCACACGAACGGGTTGGTGGTGAGAATGGGCGGCGGGGCCGGGCAGAGGACGGAGTCGCTGGTGAAGGCGTTACCGGGTGGCCGTGCCACGCTCGTCGCGGCCCTCACCGTCCTCGCCGCCTTCGCCACAGGCGCGAGCCCCTCGCCGACGGACACGGCGTCGCCCACGCCGTCGCCCTCGCCTTCACCCACGCCCACGCCTTCACCCACGGGGACCACCACGCCGGGACCGGCCGTCTCCCTGAGACCGACGCACGGACCTCGGCTCGGGACCGTTCAGGCGATGCTGTCCGGGTTCGGGGTCTGCCTGAGCGGCTTCGGGGAGTTCGCCACCCCGGTCCCCGCCGTTGTGGCCTGGGACGACCCGGCCATGGAGCGCACGACCGTCCCGACCAGGAAAGACACGCCGTCCACCGGCATGTTCACAGTGCCCGACGGCGCCAAGGACGGCACGCACACGGTCAAGGTGACCTGCGCGGGCTTTCCCGCCACCTCGGCGACTGCCACGTTCACCGTCGCGCCGCCCACGCTGACGGCGGATCCGGCCAGCTCGGCACCGGGGTCCACCACGACCGTGTCCGGGACCGGCTTCGCCTGTCCCGCGGACGACATCATCACCCTGATGTGGGACACCACCACACTCCCCGGCCCCGGCAAGCCCGACGCCGACGGGAGCTTCAGCACCCCGGTGACCGTTCCCCCGAACGCGGCCGACGGCGACCACGACCTGCGGGCGTCCTGTGCGTCGGTCGCGGGGATCACGGCCGACGCGCACCTGCGCGTCCGGGCCCCCGCGCCGACCACACCCACGCCGACGCCTCCCGGGCCGTCACCCGTCAGGACGATGACCGCGACACCGGGCGCCCCCCTGCACCTTTCCGGCCGGACGAACGCCTGCCCCGAGGGCGCCGGACCGCGCCAGGTCGTGCTCTCCTGGGACAACGGGCCCAGGTCCCAGCCGGTCGCGGCCGACGGGTCGGGAAGGTTCGACGTGACCGCCACCATCCCGTCGAACGCACCCACGGGCTCCCACCGGATCACCGTGGAATGCGCGGGCACCCACACGGCGACCGAGACCGTCCCAGTCCTCGTCGCCCGGCAGATCCCGCCGCGGCCGCCGAAGCCGGACCACCTGCTCTGGATCGTCCTCGGCGCTCTCGCGGCGGTGGCCCTGACGTCGTTCGGGCTGCGCCACATCCTGAAAACGGACGGCACGGTGACGGCCGAGGCGGGCGCGTGGGGCGACGCACGGGCCGAGCTGACCGAGCAGGGCGGGCCCGCCGGGCCCGGGCGCAGCGTCCGGCTGGAGCCGCACCCGGACCCGGGCCGGCAGAGCATCGAGGAGGTGCGCGATGACGATGGTCGCGACGGATGACCCGTACTCCCTGGCGACGTTCCTGGGGACCGTGGAGCCACTCACCGACGCCCTCCGCCGACAGGACGCGGTCACCGCCCTGGGCGGCCTGAACAGAGCTCTCTCCCAGGCCGCCGAGCAGGAGGTGACGCGCATCGTCCACGGCTTCCTGGGGCTGGACATGATCGATCTGGTGGCCGGCGGCTGGCGCACCCACGCCGGGCTCGCGGCGGCCGCGAGGAACACGTGCGCGGCCCCAGGCAGCGAGGAGGTCGTAGCACTGCTGGACCACCGGGTCAGGTCGGCCCACCACCCCACGGTAAAAGTGTCGGTCGACGGGGTGCCGGTCGGCACCCTCGCGGTGGACATCGAGGTGGTCTTCGAGCTCAACGGGATCGTGGCCGTCGTACGCGAGGGCAGGCTGGTGGCGGTGCGGGCGGGCTTCTGCACGGCCGAGGCGACGCTGGCCGTCGAGCGGATCAGGGTGGCGAGCCGTCAGGGACAGTTCGACCTGCCGGGCGGCGTGCGGTGGCGCAGGGGTGTGGTGCTGCGCCACTGCGTGCCGACCCCGCCCGGCTGACCGGTGGCACAGCTCCTACGCCGCCTGCTGCTGCCGCCCGACGGCGCCGATGAAACTCAGCAGCCGTTCGTTGACCGCCTCGGGCTGCTCCAGGTTGAGCCCGTGCCCGGCCCGTTCCAGGATCTCGGCCCGCACGCCCGGGATCCGTGCCGTCACCCGCTCCACCACGTGGCGCGGTCGCAGCAGGGCGCTGCGCTTGCCGACCAGCACCAGCACGGGCAGCTCGATCGACCCCAACTCCTCGTCCGTGAACGGCCGGGCCGGCGGGCGACTGCTCGGCTTGTAGCTCCGCATGGCGAGCATCAGCGGCGCGATCATCTCGCGCGGCGCGCTGAGCGCCGGGTTGGCGAGCAGTCGGCCGACGGCCGGGCGCAGCGACCGCGGGGCGAGCATGCCGAACAGGCCTCCGACCATGTGGACGTAGAACCGCGCCGGGACCTTCTCGATCCCGCCCGGGTCCAGCGGCGCGATGGAGGCGAGCCGCTCGGGCGCGTGGACGGCCTGGTTGAGGGCGAGCCAGCCGCCGTACGAGAGGCCGATCAGGTGGACCCGCTCCAGCCCGAGTTCCTCCAGGACCTCACCGAGCCACTCCGCGTTCTCCGCCGACCCCGCCGCGACGGCCCGCTGCACACTGCGCCCGGGGTCGTCCAGCGTGTCGATCGCGTACACCGGGTGGTGCTCGCCCAGGGCGGCGATCTGCGGGTACCAGTTGGACGGGTGCCCGGCGTGGCCGTGCAGCAGCACGATCGGCTCGCCCTCGCTCGGCCCGTAGTGGTGGACGTGGACGGTGCCGTAGCTGGTCTCGACGTCAAGCTCCCGACGCGGACTCGGCCACAGTTCCATGGCCCGGTCGTACGCCTCAAGGAACCTCGCCCGAGCCGTCTCATTGACGAAGTGCCCGACGCTGGTCCTGGTCATAGCCCCTCCCCCTTTTGGTAATATGGTTGTACCACAAAAACATCCGGAAGGAACCCGATGCCGAAGCTGGTGGATCACGAGGAACGGCGGGCCCACATCATCGACGCCCTGCTGCGCGCGGCGGCGAGCAGCGGCCTCCACTCCGTCACCATGCGCTCCGTGGCGATCGAGGCGGGCGTCTCCGTGCGACTGGTCCAGTACTACTTCGACACCAAGGAACAACTGCTCCTCGCCGCCATGACCCGCCTGGCCGCCCGCATGGGCGGGCGCATCCAGCACCGCGTCCGCGCGACCGGCGCCGGCACCGACCCGCGCGCCATCATCGAGGCGATCCTGCTCGAAGCCGTCCCCACCGACGAGGAGGGCCGCGCCTTCCACCTCGTCTACACCGAGTACGCGGTCCTCTCCGCCACCGACCCCGCCCTCGGCGGACAGCCCTTCCTCGCCGCCCCCAACGAGATGGAGGCCTTCCTGGTCGCCCAGCTGACGGCTGCCCAGCAGTCCGGCGACGCCGATCCCCGACTCGACCCCCGCCAGGAGGCCGTCGTCCTCCTGGCCGTCTCCGCCGGCCTCGGCCTCAGCGTCCTGCTCGGCCAACGGACGGCGGAGGAGGCGACCGCCGTCCTGCACTACCACCTCAGCCACATCTTCCCCGGCTAGCACTCCAGCGCGACACCGCCACCAACACGGTCAGCACCACCGTCGGCGTCGGCACCACCCCCGCAGGTGTGGCGGTCACCCCGGACAGCCTGCAGGTCTACGTCGCCAACGCCGGTTCGAACAACGTGTCGGTGATCAGTACCGCCACCAACACGGTCACCACCACCGTCGGCGTCGGCACCACCCCGCTCGGTGTCGCGATCATCCCGCCCGCCCCGACTCCCAAGCCTTCCCTGACCATCACCAAGAGCCACACCGGGAACTTCACCGCGGGCAGGGTGGGCGTCTACACCATCACCGTCGGCAACAACGGAACCGCCCCCACCGACGGCACCACCGTCACGATGAAGGACACCCTCCCGGCAGGACTCACCGCCGCCAGCATCACCGGCAGGGGATGGAGTTGCGTCCGGTCCACCCTCACCTGCACCCGCAGCGACGTCCTCAACCCCGGCAACACCTACCCGCCCATCACCCTGCGGGTCCGCGCCTCCCGCACCGCCACCGGCACCCTCACCAACACCGCCATGGTCAGCGGAGGCGGCGACGGCACCGCCACCGCCACCGCCACCGCCACCGACCCCACCATCATCGACCCCTGTGACGACCATCACCACTGGTGACCACGGTGGGTGGCCGCACCGCGACCACCGCAGCTGAGGACACCGGCACCCAGCCGAGTACGAACAGCGACAGCGCGGGACTCCGAACCGGGAGACCCGCGCTGTCCCCATGGAGCGGCGGGCCGACGTGAGCGGCGGGGGGCAGCCATGCCGCAGCGAGCAACAGCGATGTACTAAACCACCGCTTGGCGTGGAGCACCGTGGAACACCTGCCGCACATGCCACTCCCGGTGCTGGTCCGCGACCGACGGAAGGCCCGGCTGCGGGCCGATCAGCGGGCGTCCGGCCAGCGCGAGCACATGCTGCCGACTGGCCTCGCTTCGACCGACGAAACGTTGGGAGACGAGGATTCGGTAGTCCTCCCCCAAGCCCAGGACGCCCTTGTCGAAGAGCTTGTGGTGCAGGGAACACAGGCACAGACCGTTGTCGACCTCGTCCGGCCCGTCGTGCGACCACCAGCGCACGTGCGCGGCCTCCAGCCCGACCGTGCTCGCCCCGAGGGTTCCGTCGTAGCCGCAGAACGCGCACTGGAACTCGTAGGCGGTGAGTATCAGTTCACGCATCCGCCGGTCCCGCTGTCTCCGGGTCGCGAGGTCCACCCCGGTCTCCGCGCGCTCCAGATCGAGACCGACCGCTTCGCACAGGTTGGAGTTGCCCCGGTCTGACAGACATCGGTGGGCTTGCGAGCCTATGCGGCTAGGTAGAGCACTCTATGTGGTGTCTTTGCGGCGTGGCGACGTTCGAACTCGGCCGGGCTGAGCTGGCCGTTCGCCGAATGGCGACGCCGGGGGTTATAGAAGCCCTCGATGTAGGCGAAGAGGGCCTGCTC
>NZ_JBICZB010000080.1:0-34003 GCF_043201815.1 Kitasatospora sp. NPDC048296 | reverse complement strand
ACCTTGACCCCCCGCACCCTGGGGGCCGGACAGGGACCACCAGGATGACCCCGACAGGGCCCGCGCCCGCGCAACCCGCGTGGCACGGGCCCTGTCGCCGTTACTCCGAAAGCCCCGGCCCCGCCAGGCCACCGATGTCCCGCCCGCCGCCATCACCTTCCGCGCCGAGCGCGTGACCACCGACGCCGCGATCACCACCGAGCTCAGGGCGCCCGGAGGGTGGAGCCCAGGCACAGGCCAGCGAGCCGCCGATGAGCCCGGGCAGCACGCCCAGGAAGAAGCCGCCGAAGTTGGCGACCGGCACGGAGAGCAGTGAGAGCAGGATCGCGGCGACCCCGGCGAAGATCCGCACCTGCCGCTGGAACCAGAGCGTGAAACCCAGCGTGATCAGCAGGCTCCCGATGAGGAGTGAGCCCGCGCCCGCGGTGGTGGAGAGCGCCAGGCCGAGACCACCCAGGCTGAAGTGGGCGTAGGGGAAGGGGAAGTAGAGGATCGGCAGGCCGCCGACGAACGTCAGCAGTCCGGCCCAGAAGGGGCGGGTGCCGCGCCAGACCCGGAACTCCCAGCGGGCCGCGGCGATCGCCTCGCCCGGCCGGGACCACGAGGCCGTGGCCTTCTTCCACACGTGGCAACTCCCTGTGCTGTCAGTGGGATTGGGGCGGATCACCGGGGTATCGGGTCAGTGGGCCGGCGGGTCAGAAGCACTCGTCCCGGCCGCGCACCAGCGACACGCCCAGCCCGGGGACATCGAAGCTGCCGGCCGCCACCGCGACCGCGGTCACCCGCACGTCGGTCAGCTTGATCGAACTTGCCTGCTGAGCCAGGCTGTTGGGGTTGAAGAAGCGCGAGTCCCGATCGCCCCGGCTGACTTCGCCCTTGGTGAGCGCTCCGGCGGCGACCCCGATGTCGAGGCGATGGGCGGTCGACTGGTCGGCCGTCAGGGTCTTCGAGTCGATGAAGAACTCCTTCGCGGTGGCCTCCCGCTTGTCGCCGGTGAGCCGCAGCGTGAAGGTGCCGAGCACCGGGATCGGGAAGACGGCGGACTGGCAGAGCCCGCGGATCGTGGCGGACTCGAACCCCGTGACCATGACCGGCACCGGGTCGTGCTCGCGGGTGAGGTCCACCGTGCCGTACAGGCTGAAGCCCTCACCGTCGAGCTCGGCGGCGAAGAGCTTGAACTCCTCCCCGGAGATGAGGAACGACGCACCGAGCGCGTTCTGGGCCACGCCGACCACGAGGGCCGCGGTTGCCGCGAGACACGGCAGCAGGATGACGGCGAAGCGCTTCCAGCGGGTCCTGCCGAAGCGTTGCGACATGCCGTCCCTCTCTGACGTGGACCGCGACTCCCGGGCCGCCCGTGCGACCGGCCGGGAGCGGGCGCACGGGACACCGCACCGACTGCCCGACATCGAAAAAGACCAACACGGCCGATCATGCGATGCAGGAAATGGCTCCGCAAACCATTCACGCCCGGATCGGCGACCATGTCGCCGCACATCACTCCAGCGGCCCATCGGCCGCGACACCAGGGCGCGCTGATCAGCGCCGGTGGGACCGATGGGATCAGCCGATCGGCCGAGCCGCCCGGCCACCCGCGAGTCCCACGGCCCGACCGGCAGTGGCGGGACGCCTCGGGATCGCCGGTGCCGACAGCCCGGCAAGCCCTCGTCATCGCAGGTCGCACCGCACGTCTTCGCCCCCGACACACCCGTCGGCCGTCACCGTTTCGTAGATCCGGCTTCAAATCAAGAGCACGTGTTTCACACATCCCCCTCATTGGGTGGCCCAGATGCTCTAGATTGATTTTCGCTTCGCACGGTCGGTCGCGAGGCGACGAACAATGATCTGCAGGTCCGGCGCTGCGGACGGCCCGTAATCGCGTCCCCGGCGGCAGACGTGGGGTTGATCAATTCCTGGCGCCCGAGACGGTCCTCGAGTGTGGGGAGCAACCGTCGACGGTTTCCCGCGCACCTCGGGACTCCGGCAGGGCACGCGAGTCCGCCGGCGCCTGGGTGGAACGTTCAAGTAGCGCTGCAACAAGTCGATTTGCCATTCACAGGGGGGCTGGACCTCCCGGAGACAGGAACAGCGCGGCACGGGAGGCGGGGCCTCCCTAGGGGAGGAATCAGGTGCGGGAGGCGCGAGCCTCCCGGGGGGAGGAACCGTGTGGAGCGAACACGTGGAACCCACTGGTGACCTGGAGAGGGCTGTGGAGCAGGGGGAAGGAGAATTAGTCAGCCCGTTTCTACCGACGCGGGGGCGTCCGAGGAACGGGACAATCAGCCGGCCCGAGGTCGACTGGGAGCAGCAGTACCGCCGTACTGTGGTCATCAGCGACACCGTGGCCACCGCCTTCGTGGTAGCGGCGATAGGCGGCTTCTTCGGGGTTCGGGACGCGGCCAACTGGCACGAGAAATGGGGAATCCTCGCCTTCGGCACCGAGCTGCTGGTGCTGGGCGCGCTTGGGATGACCCGGTCGTGGGCCCCGGCCGTGCTCGGCCAGGGCGCCGAGGAATTCCGCCGGCTCGGCCGCGCACTGTTCACGGCGGCCGTCGTACTGGCGCTCGGCGGGATCGCCCTCACCTCGCACAACATCAAGCTCTGGATCTTCGTCGCGATCCCGGCGATCACGGTCGTCACCATGACCGAGCGGTATCTGCTGCGCCTCTGGCTGCACAAACAGCGCAACGTCGGACGGTGCCTGCGCCCGGTGCTCGCTGCCGGGAGCCCTGCCACCGTGCGCGACCTGATCACCCGGACCCGCAAGTTCCCGCACCTCGGCTGGCGGGTGGAGGCGGTGTGCACACCGTACGATCTCGGGCCGGGCGGTGACCGACTGGACGGAGTGCCGGTCGTCGGCCGACTGACGGACGTCGCCAACCACGTCCGCCGCGACGGCTACCGCGTCGTCGCGGTCACACCGGACCCGCACTGGACACCGGACCGGCTGCAGCGGCTGGCCTGGAACCTCGAAGGCGGCGACGCCGAGATGGTCGTGGCGCCGGTGCTGATGGAGGTGGCCGGCCCGCGGCTGCACGTCGACGCGGTGCTCGGGATCCCGATGCTGCGGGTCAGCATGCCGGCCTTCACCGGGGGCCCCCGGGCGGTCAAGGAGGTCGCCGATCGACTGGGCGCCGCGGTCCTGCTGGTCCTGTTCGCGCCGCTGATGCTGATCGTCGGGCTGCTCGTGCGGGTGGACAGCCGGGGCGGGGCGTTCTACCGGCAGCACCGGGTCGGCAAGGACGGCCGTGAGTTCACCCTGGTCAAGTTCCGCACCATGGTCGTCGGGGCCGACCGGGCACGCGCCGAGCTGGCCGACCGCAACGAGGGCGCCGGCCTGTTGTTCAAGCTCCGCCGGGATCCGCGGGTGACCCGGGTGGGAGGAGTGCTGCGCCGGTACTCGATCGACGAGCTCCCGCAGCTCCTCAACGTGCTCACCGGCTCCATGTCGCTGGTCGGTCCGCGGCCTCCGCTGCCGGAGGAGTCCGCCGCGTACGGACCGGACATCCGGCGGCGGCTGCTCGTCAAGCCCGGGCTCACCGGCCTTTGGCAGATCAGCGGGCGCAGCGACCTGCCGTGGGAGGAGGCGGTCCGGCTGGACCTGCGGTACGTGGAGGACTGGTCGCTCGCCCTTGACGCGGTGATTCTCTGGAAGACGCTGCGTGCGGTGCTTCAGGGGCAGGGGGCCTACTGATGCGTGGGGGGCGTCGTCCGATCGGCGCGCGGATGGCCGGCCACAAGGGCCTGCCCGAGGGGAGGAACGGGTCATGAGGATCAGCGTCCTGGGGCTCGGCTACGTGGGCTGCGTGTCGGCCGCGTGCCTGGCCAGTCTGGGGCACGAGGTCATCGGGGTGGACGTGAACCAGGTGAAGGTCGACCTGGTCAACGACGGCAAGGCCCCGGTGGTCGAGGAGCGGATCGGCGAGCTGATCGCCGAGGTCGTGCGGACCGGGGCGTTACGCGCCACCGGCGACGTCCGCGAGGCGATCATGGGCAGCGAGGTGTCGCTGGTCTGCGTGGGCACGCCGTCGGAGCCCAACGGCAGCCTGTGCACCACGTACCTGGAGCGGGTCGCCGAGCAGATCGGTGCCGCGGTGGCCGAGCGGGGCGGGCGGCACACTGTGGTGTTCCGCAGCACCATGCTCCCGGGCACGTGCCTGAACCTGCTGGTGCCGATCCTGGAGAAGCACACCGGCGGCACGGCCGGGGTGGACTTCGGGGTCGCGGTCAACCCGGAGTTCCTGCGCGAGGGCACGAGCGTGCGGGACTTCTTCGACCCGCCCAAGACCGTCATCGGCGAGCTCGACCCGGCGAGCGGCGACGTGGTCGCGGCGCTGTACGACGGGCTCCCCGGTGAGGTGTTCCGGGTGCCGGTCCCGACGGCCGAGGCGATCAAGTACGCGGACAACGCGTTCCACGGCCTCAAGATCGGCTTCGCGAACGAGCTGGGCGCGGTGTGCCAGGCACTCGGGGTGGACTCGCACCAGGTGATCGACGTGTTCCTGGCCGACCGCAAGCTGAACATCAGCCCCGCCTACCTGCGGCCCGGCTTCGCCTTCGGCGGCTCCTGCCTGCCCAAGGACCTGCGCAGCCTGGTCCACGCGGCGCGGCGGGCCGACGTCTCGGTGCCCATCCTCTCCCACGTGCTGCCCTCCAACTCCGATCATCTGCAGCGCGCGGTGGAGCTGGTGGAGCGCACCGGCAAGCGCCGGGTGGGCCTGTTCGGCCTGTCCTTCAAACCCGGCACCGACGACCTCCGCGAGAGCCCGCTCGTCGAGCTGGCCGAGAGGCTCTTCGGCAAGGGCTACGACCTGCGGATCTACGACCCCAACGTGAACCTCTCCCGGCTGCTCGGCGCGAACCGCGAGTACATCGAGACCCGGCTGCCGCACCTCGCGCAGCTGCTCGCGCAGTCCGTCGACGAGGTGCTCGACCATGCCGAGGTGTGCGTGGTCGGGACCAAGCACCCGGCCGTGCTGTCGGCGTTGCCCCACGGCGACGGCCCGATGATCGTCGACCTCATCCGCCTTCCCGACGCCGAGACGCGCCGGACCGAACCGGGGTACATGGGCCTTGCTTGGTAACACGTCGTTTCATGACACGGCCAGCCGCGACGGGCGGGCCCGTCGCGCGCTGATCCTGGTGGAGAACCTGTCGGTGCCCTTCGACCGGCGGGTGTGGCAGGAGTGCACGACGCTGCGCGACGCGGGCTGGGAGGTCCACGTCATCTGCCCCCAGGGCAGCAAGCGGGACACGGAGCCGGAAGTGGAGATCGACGGGGTGCGGATCCACCGCTACCCGCTGCAGGCGGCCACCGGAGGACCGGCCGGCTACCTGCGCGAGTACGGAACCGCGCTGTGGCACACCGTCCGACTGGCCCGCAAGGTCGGCCCGGTCCACGTGGTCCACGCCTGCAACCCGCCCGACCTGCTGTTCCTGCCGGCCCTGCTGATGAAGCGGCGCGGCGCGCGGTTCGTGTTCGACCAGCACGACCTGGTGCCCGAGTTGTACCTCTCCCGGTTCGACCGCGGGAAGGACCTGCTCTACCGCGCCGTGTGCGCGCTGGAACGGTGGACGTACCGGGCCGCGGACGTCGTGCTCGCCACGAACGAGAGCTACCGGGACGTCGCGCTGCGCCGAGGCGGCCGTCGGCCGGAGGACGTCTTCGTGGTGCGCAGCGCGCCCGACACCGACCGGTTCCAGCCGGTACCGCCCGAGCCGGAGCTCAAGCGCGGCAAGCCCCATCTGCTGTGCTACCTCGGCGTCATGGGCCCGCAGGACGGCGTCGACTACGCCTTGCGGGCCCTCGCGAAGCTGCGCGACGAGCTCGGGCGGACCGACTGGCACGCGGTGTTCGTCGGCGGCGGCGACACCTTCGACGCGATGGTGGAGCTGTCCCGGCAGCTCGGGCTCTCGGAGCAGGTGCAGTTCACCGGGCGGGTTCCGGACGCCGACCTGGTGCGCTACCTGTCCACCGCGGACGTGTGCCTCTCCCCCGACCCGCGCAATCCGCTCAACGACGTGTCGACCATGAACAAGGTTCTGGAGTACATGGTGATGGGCCGGCCGATCGTCTCGTTCGACCTCCGGGAGGCGCGGGTCTCCGCCGGCGACGCCGCCCTCTACGCGCCCGCCAACGACGAGGCCGAGTTCGCCAGGCTCATCATGCTGCTGATGGACGATCCGGAGAAGCGGGCCCTGATGGGCAAGCTCGGCCAGGAGCGGATCAACGGGCCGCTCTCCTGGCGGAACTCCCAGCGGTCGCTGCTCGACGCCTACGCCGCCGCCTGCCGTGGCCCGAGGACGGCGGGCTCCCCGGACCGGCCCGGGAGAAGGCCGCGCCGTTGAGCGACGAAACGATACGCCTGTCCACGATCGGTCGGATCCTCCGTCGGCGCTGGCGGCTTCTCGCCGTCCTCGCCGTGGTGGGTGCGCTCGTCGGCTACGGCACCTCCTTGCTGTTCCCGCCGAGTTACACGACGTCGGCATCGGTCCTGCTGCCGGGGGTGTGGCAGGACCGCGAGCTGCTGACCCAGGCGGAGATCGCGACCAGTTCGGTGGTGGTCGACCGCGCGGCCCTCACGCTCGGCTGGGCCGGGGGCAGCGGCAGCAAGTTACGGGACCAGGTGAGCGCCACGGCCGCGGACGGGAACATCATCAAGATCTCCGGCACGGCCGACACCCCGGAGCACGCCCAGCAACTCGCCGATCAGGTGGCCCAGCAGTTCGTCACCTTCGCCGCGCGGATCGCGGGCGACAGCACCGACCCCGAAGCGGCGCAGCCCGAGGCGCTGCGGCAGCTGGTGGTGCAGGCCAGCCGCCGCATCACCGACCTGGCCGCCGCGGCCGGTCCGGGGCAGACCATGGAGATCGTGCAGACCCGCACCGAGCTGGAGAAGCTGCGCACCTCGTTGCAGGACGCCATCAAGAAGCTGGACCAGGTCGACCCGGCCGCCAACAAGGCCAACATGGTCGTCATGGGGTCGGCGGCCCGACCGACCGCCGAGGCACCGCCGACCAGGACGCAACTCGTCGTCGCCGGGGCGCTGTTGTTCGTCCTGCTCGCGGTCATCGGCCATCTCACCGCCGCACGGATGAGCCGCCGGCTGCGCACCGAACCGGAGATCGCCGCGGCGCTGGGCTCGGCGCTCCTCGGCACCGTCGACGTACCCGGTGAACGGCCCGCGCACCGGCCGCAGGGCCGTGGCCCGCGGGCCCTGGTCCGTCGGTTGCTGGGCACCGACGTCCGGTGGGACCTGCCGACCCCGCACGCCTCCGGCGACGAGGCCAGCCGGCAGCTGCGCTTTCGGCGGGTGTGCGCCCGCCTCCGGGACCAACTGCCGGGTCCCCGCCGACTGTTGGTGGTCGTCCCGGACGGCGACGAGCTGGCCCACCGGGCCGCCGGGCAGCTCGTCGCCGAGGCGGGGAGCGATCCGATGCTGCGGGTGGTGGGGGTTCCGGTGTCCCGGCCGCTGGTGCCGGACCGCGGCGAGGAGACCGGTGCCCTGGTCGTGCTCAGCGCGGGCAGCTGGACCGCGGGGGAGCTCGCCGGTATCGCCGGGGCATGTGCGGACGCCGAGCAGGAGGTCGTCGGCATCGTCGTCGCCGGCACGGTCCGGGCCCGTCCGACGCGCTCCGCCAGCCGTCGTCCGGACGGCGCCGAGCCGGTGCCCGTGGTCGCCGCCACGCCGGCGCTCGCGGTCGGCGACGACGCGGGGAGAGGTTCGGGGTGACGACGAGTACGACTTCGGAGCCGTCGACCGCCTCTCCACTGCTGGACCTGCAGGCGCTGGTGGTCGCGGTGCGCAGGCGCCGCCGCCTCTGGTGTGCCATGGCGTTGCTCGGGCTGCTGGTCGGCGCGGCGCTGGCGGTCCTGCGGCCGCCGCCGCCGACCGCGGTGACCACGGTGCTGGTCGCGCATCAGGCGGACCAGCCGAACGACCCCGGAACGCTGATCCGCACCGACGCCGCTCTGCTGCAGACCACGGGGATCGCCGGCCAGGCCCTGAAGTCCCTCGGGTCCTCGGAGAAACCTGAGGACCTCATGCGGGACTACGGGGCTGTCGGCCTGACCAACAACCTGCTGCAGATCACCGTGACCGGTCACAGCGACGCGGAGGCGACGGCCCGGGCCAAGGCGCTGGCCGACGCGTTCGTCGCGGACCACGTGCGACGGATCCAGGAAGCCGCGGACGCCGAGGCCAAGGCCCTGCTCGACCAGCGCGACCGGATGCGGGACGAACTCACCCAGGTCAACCAGGCGATCACCGAAGCGTCGCAGCAGAGTGGGGCGAAGACGCCGCCGAACCTGGATTCGCTCTACACCAGCCGGAACGAACTCACCTCGCAGATCACCGCCTTCGGCCAGCGCGCCGCGGAGGCGCGGGTCGGCACGCCCCAGCTCGTCGCCGGCACGCAGATCGTGGACGCCCCGCGCGCGGTGCGGCAGTCCCTGCCGAAGACCGCCGCCACCGACGCCGCGATCGGGCTCGTCCTCGGGCTCGTCCTCGGGCTCGCGGTGGCCGCGGTCGGCGCGGTGGTGGCGGACCGCCCCGTGCTGCGCCGGGAGATCGCGGCGAACCTCGGCGCCTCGGTCATCGCGGAGCTGAGCGGCGTGCCCCGCAGGTCGGCCGGACGGTGGCAGCTCCGACGGACCCGGGCGGCCCGGACGAGACTCACCGCGACCCTGGCCCGCACCGTACGCGGCTCCACGGAAGCGGTGTCGCTGCTGGAACTGGGCTGCGCGCGCAGCACGAGCGCGATCGCCCTGGACCTCGCCGAGGCACTGACGCAGGAGGAGGGGCCGGTGGTCGTCGTCGACGGTCTGCCCGGCAAACAGCTCGCCGGCCGCCGCCCGAAGCCGGGGGACCCGACCGTGGTCCGCGGCGAGCGCGCCGAGGCCGTGCCGCCTGAGGAACGCCGGCTCGGCGTCGGCTCGGTGGCGCCCGGCACGGTGTGGACCGACCTGCGGTACCTCGGCACCCGGACCGTGCTCGTCGTGCGTGCCGGGCACGGCAGCGCCGCCTGGCTGCACACCGTGGCACGGCAGCTCGCGGACCAGCGCATACCGGTGCTCGGCGTGGTGCTGATCGACCCCGATCCGCGTGACCGGACCGACGGCACGCTGTGGGACGGGCCGCACACCGCGCTGCGCGGCCGCGACGAGCGGCCGGGCCGGCTGAGCCTGACGGGTCGGCGGCGGACGGAACGACTACCGATGTGGACCGCACGGGTCCCGGACAGCGATCAGGAGGCGAGGTAGGACATGTGTGGCATCGCAGGCACGTACCGATGGCCGGACGGGAAGGTCGTGACCGACCTGCTCACCGATACCCTCGCCCACCGCGGTCCGGACGGGGCGGGCCGGTACAGCCACCCCGTCGGTGACGGCGAAGTGCACCTGGGGCACCGCCGGCTGGCCATCATCGACCTGTCCGAGACCGGCGCCCAGCCGATGGTCTCGGACGGCCTCGTCCTGACGTACAACGGCGAGCTGTACAACGCGCCCGAGCTGCGTGCCGAACTGGCGGCCGCCGGGGTGCGCTTCCGCGGCACCTCCGACTCCGAGGTGCTGCTGGAGGCCTGGCGGCGCTGGGGCACGGACTGCCTGCCCCGGCTGCGCGGCATGTTCGCGTTCGGGATCTTCGACGAGCGGACCGGTGAACTGGTGCTCGCCCGCGACCAGCTCGGCATCAAGCCGCTCTTCCTGGTCCGGCGCGGTGAGGGCCTGGTGTTCGCCTCCGAGCTCAAGGCGCTGGCCGCCGCCACCGGCGGGTCGCTGGAGGTGGACCACGCGGCGCTGGTGGCCTCGCTGCTGTACTACTGGGTGCCCGACTCCCGGTGTGCGTTCCGCGAAGCGGAGAAGCTGCCGCCGGGGAGCTGGCTGCGGTGCCGGCCCGACGGCCGGGTGGAGCGCGGCCGGTTCTGGCACCTGCGGGACGTCGCCGCCGAGGGCCGGGAGCGGGCCAGGGCCGGCGAACTGCCGGACCTCGCGGCGATCGTCGAGGAGTCGACGAGGCGTCACCTGCTCTCCGACGTCCCCGTGGCGACCTTCCTCTCCGGCGGCCTGGACTCCAGCTACCTGACGGCGCTGGCGGCCCGCGACCACCCCGGGATCTCCGCGTACACCATCGGCTTCCGCGCCGAGGACGCCAAGTTCGAGGCGATGCCCGACGACCTGCGCTACGCCCGCCAGGTGGCCGCGCAGTTCGGCGTGGACCTGCACGAGATCGAGATCGCCCCGGACGTGCTCGACCTGCTGCCGCAGATGACGTACCACCTGGACGAGCCGATCGGGGACCCAGCCGCGATCAACACCTTCCTGATCTGCACGGCCGCCCGGGAGGCCGGGGTCAAGGTGATGCTCTCCGGGATGGGCGCCGACGAGCTGTTCGCCGGCTACCGCAAGCACCTGGCCAACCGGCTCGCCCTGCGCTACCAGCGCGTCCCCGAGCCGCTGCGGCGCGGCATCTCCGCGGCCGTGGACCGGCTGCCGGTGGCCACCGCCAACCGGGGGCTGCGCTCGGTGCGCTTCGCCAAGCGGTTCCTCTCCTTCGCCGACCTGCCGGAGGAGACGGCGTTCCGGCGCAGCTACACCATGTACGACCGGGCGGAGCTGCTCGCCCTGGTCGACCCGGACCTGGCCGGGACGGTCGACGACGTGCTCACCGAGCACCGGGACGTCTACCAGGACAACGACCTCGACGACTTCGTCAACCGCATGTGCCTGGGCGACGCCCGGATGTTCCTGCCGGGCCTGAACCTCGCGTACACGGACCGCTCCAGCATGGCCGCCTCCACCGAGGTACGGGTGCCGTACGTGGACGTCGAGGTGGTCAAGGCGGCGTTCACCTTCCCCGGCGACCGCAAGATCGTCGGCCGGCAGGGCAAGGCCGTGCTCAAGGAGGCGGCCACCTCGATCCTGCCCCGGGAGATCGTGTACCGGCCCAAGGGCCTGTTCAGCGCCCCGCTGCGCGCCTGGATGAGCCGGGACCTGGCCCCGCTGGTGCGCGAGGTGATCAACGACGGGGAGCTCGTGCGGTCCGGGTTCCTGCGCCGCGACGCGCTGGCGCGGCTCGTCGCCGAGGACGCCACCGGGCAGCAGGACTTCTCCAAGCACCTGTGGCACGTGCTGACCCTGGAGTACTGGTACCGCGGCGCGACCAAGGCATAGCGCCTACATTCCGGCGCAGAAGCAACGGGCTCAGAAGCGAGGGGACTTCCGGTGAAACAGGTAGTGCAGAACTACAAGAGCGGCGAGCTGTCGGTGCTGGAGGTTCCGGTGCCGGGGTGCAAGCCGGGCGGGGTGCTGGTGCGCAGCGTCTACTCGCTGATCTCCACCGGCACCGAGATGATGAAGGTGTCCGAGGCCGGGATGTCGATGGTGGGCAAGGCCCGCTCGCGCCCGGACCAGGTGGCCAAGGTCATGCAGAGCGTGGCCACCAACGGGCTGCCCGCCACCTACCGCAAGGTGATGGGCAAGCTGGACTCCTACACGCCGCTGGGCTACTCACTGTGCGGGGTGGTCGAGCAGGTCGGCGCGGGGATCGACGACGTGAAGGTCGGCGACCTGGTGTCCTGCGCGGGCAACGAGCACGCGCTGCACGCCGAGTTGAACTGGGTGCCCAGGAACCTCTACACGCCGGTGCCGGACGGCCTCGCGCCGGACCACGCCTCCTTCGGCACCGTCGGCTCGATCGCCCTGCAGGGCGTGCGCCAGGGCGAGCCGCAGCTCGGCGAGGTGGCGCTGGTCATCGGCCTCGGGCTGATCGGCCAGCTGGTGGTGCAGCTGCTCACCGCCGCCGGGGTGCGCGTCGTCGGGGCCGACCCCGACCCCTCGCGCTGCGAACTGGCCGAGAGCCTGGGCGCGGCGGCCTGCGGCGACCCCGGCTCGGCGGCCGTGGAGAACGCCGTCATGGAGCTGACCGACGGTCACGGCGTGGACCAGGTGTACCTGGCCGCCGGCGGCGGCAGCAACCAGCCCGTGGAGCTGGCCGCCCACCTGGCCCGGGACCGGGGCCGGGTCGTCGACATCGGAAAGTGCCGCCTGGACCTGCCCTGGAACGCGTACTACGAGAAGGAGCTCGACGTCCGGTTCTCCCGCTCGTACGGCCCCGGGCGCTACGACCCGGAGTACGAGCTGGAGGGGCGCGACTACCCGATCGGGTACGTGCGCTGGACGGAGCGCCGCAACCTGGCCTGCTTCCTGGACCTGATGGCGCGCGGCCGGGTCGACGTCGGCCCGCTGATCTCCCACGTCGCGGACTTCGAGGACGCCGTGGAGACGTACCGGCGCCTGAAGGACGGGGAGTTGAAGGCCGTCACGGCGCTGTTCCGCTACCCCTCGCCCTCGGCCGAGGTGAAGCCGCGGGCCCCGAGGATCACCGTGCCCGAGGTGAAGCGCACCAGCGTCTCCGCCCCCGCCCGTACGGGCAACTCCCCGGTACGGCTGGCGTTCGTCGGCGCGGGCAACTACGCGACCTCGATGCTGCTGCCCCACCTCGTCCAGCGCCAGGGCGTCACGCTGTCCACGGTGGTCACCACCACCGCGCTCTCGGCGGCCAACGCCCAGCGCAAGTTCGGCTTCGCCCAGGCGACCACCGACCTGGACGCCGTCCTCGGCGACAGGTCCATCGACGCGGTGTTCGTGGTCACCCGCCACAGCTCCCACGCCGACCTGACCCGCAAGGCGCTGCTCGCGGGCAAGACCGTCTTCGTCGAGAAGCCGCTCGCCCTGACCGAGGAGGAACTCGCCTCCGTACTCGCCACGGTGGAGGAGTCCGGCAACGACCGCCTCCAGGTGGGCTTCAACCGCCGCTTCGCGCCGCTGCTGCGCGAGGCCAGGGCCCACCTCGGCGCCCGTACCGGCCCGGCGAGCCTGCGCTACCTGGTCAACGCGGGCCGGCTGCAGCACGGCAGCTGGTACCTCCAGCAGGGCACCGAGGGCTCGCGGTTCGAGGGCGAGGGCGGGCACTTCATCGACACGGCGAGCTGGCTGCTGGGCGCCGACCCGGTCTCGGTGTACGCCGTCGCCCCCTCCGGCAACGAGGACCTCCAGGTCGTGCTGCGCTACCCGGACGGCTCCACCGCCACCATCAGCTACGTCACCTCCGGCGCGCCCGGCTTCCCCAAGGAGACGCTGGACCTCCTCGCGGACGGCAAGGTACTCAAGCTGGACGACTTCGTCCGCGCCTCGGTGTATTTCGCGAGCACAGCCGGCCGCAAGCGGTGGGTCAGCTCCCGGCTGCCCCAGGCCCGGGACAAGGGCCAGTCCAACGAGCTGGCCTCGTTCATCAAGGCCGTGCGTACCGGCGGGCCGATGCCGGTGCCGCTGGAGTCGCTGGTCGCCACCACGGCGGCCACCCTGGCCGTGCAGGCGAGCCTGGCGGGCGGCGCACCCGTGACCCTGGCGAGGTCTCTGTGACCATGAGCCCGGGGTGGTACCTGCGGCGGCTGTCCGCGATGGGCCCCCAGGAGATCGCCGGCCGGGTCGGCGACACGCTGCGCCGCCGGCGCTGGCGCACCGCGCCCCCGCCGCCCTGCCCCCTGGTGCTGGACGCCCGGTTCACCGCCGTCCTGCCCGCCGCGGCGATCGGCGCGGTGCCGGCGGACGCCGCGAAACGCCTCGTCGCCGAGGCGGACCGGTTGATGGACGGGCACGCCGAGTTCTTCGGGGTGGAGCGCGACGACCTGGCCGCCCCGGACTGGTGGCTCGACCCGAAGACCGGGCGCCGGGCCACGGCCGGCTACGCCTTCGATGTGCCCTACCGGGACGAGGACACGGTCGGTGACATCAAGCAGATCTGGGAGCCCTCCCGGCACCAGTACCTGACGGTGCTCGCCGCCGCCTACGCGATCACCGGCAACGAGCGCTACGCCGAGCGGGTGGCCGCGCACCTGCGCTCCTGGTGGACGGTCAACCCGCCGCTGGAGGGCGTGCACTGGATCAGCGGCATCGAGCTGGGCATCCGGCTGCTGTCCTGGGTGTGGATCCGCCGGCTGCTCGACGGCTGGCCGGGCGCGGCCGCCCTGTTCGAGGGCAACCCGGTGGCGCTGGACCAGATCTGGCACCACCAGCGCTGGCTGGCCGCCTTCCCCAGCCGGGGGTCTTCGGCGAACAACCACGTCATCGCCGAGGCGGCCGGGCAGTTCGCCGCGGCCTGCGCGTTCGACTGGTTCCCCTCCTCCGAGCGCTGGCGCTCGGACGCGCTGCGCTCGCTGGAGCGGCACCTGCGCGCCAACACCTTCCTCTCCGGCCTCAACCGCGAGCTGGCCACCGAGTACCACGGGCTCGTCCTGGAGCTCGGCCTGGCCGCGGTCGCCGAGGCGGACGCCGCCGACGTGCCCGTCCCCGCGACCGTCCGGCTGGTACTGCTGCGGATGACCGACGCGCTCGCGGCCGTCGTGGACAACCGGCTGCGGCCGCCGCGCCAGGGGGACGCGGACGACGGGCACGGTCTGATCGTGGACGGCGCGGGCACCGACCACTGGGCCTCGCTGCTGGCCACCGGCGCCGCCGTGTTCGGTCGCCTTCCCTGGTGGCCGGAGGTGGCCGGCACCGATGTGCGCACCCCGCTGCTGGCCGCGCTCGTCCGGCCGTACGGAACAAGCGGGACGGTGACCCGCCCGGCGAGCCGGCCGGTCCACTTCCCCGACGCGGGGATGAGCATCCTGCGCGCCGGGGAGGAGATCTGGTGCCGCTGCGACGGCGGCCCGCACGGGTTCCTCTCCATCGCCGCGCACGGCCACGCGGACGCGCTGTCCGTGGAGGTCCGCCACGACGGGGTCGACGTGCTCGCGGACCCGGGGACGTTCTGCTACCACGGACAGCCCGAGTGGCGGCGGTACTTCCGCTCCACCCTGGGCCACAACACCCTGGAGCTGGACGGCGAGGACCAGTCCGTCTCCGGCGGCCCGTTCCTGTGGATCAAGCACGCCCGCACCCGCGTCCTGGTCGCGGACACCTCCGACCCGACCGTGGCCCGCTGGTGCGCCGAGCACGACGGCTACCGGCCCGCGGTGCACCGCCGCCGGGTGGAGCTGGCCGCCGCGAGCCGGGAGCTGCGAATCGTCGACGAGGTGCACGGCCCGGGCGGCGCCGTACGCCTGGCCTTCCACCTCGGCCCGGCGATCACCGCGGAGCTGACGGGGAACCGCGCCGTGCTGACCTGGACCCGCGACGGCGAGGACCGCTCCGCGGTACTCGACCTGCCCGGGCAGCTGACCTGGCAGGCGCACCGCGGCGAGAGCGAGCCGCCGCTGGGCTGGTACTCCGCCGGTTTCGGACGCAAGGAACCCGCCACCACGCTGGTCGGCACCGGCTTCGCGGACGACGCGCAGGGGTTCATCACCGTGCTCGGGTTCCGGGGCTAGGGGGGAGGGTGGGGATCAAGAGGCGGCACTGGGGGGCGCTGGCGTTGGTCCTGCTGCTGGCGACCGGCTGCACGAGCGGTTCGGACGCCCGGCCGGAGCCGACCGCCACGCCGTCCGGGGCCGTAGCCGCGGCCCGGGTGTGCGCCAACCCCGAGGCCGGGCCGGCGAACGCGCCGGCGGGCGCGGTGACGGTCGACCCGGCGGTGGTCGGTGACCTGGCCGCGAAGACCAGGAGCAGCCCCCCGAACACCACGTTCTGGCTCCGACCGGGGACGCACACGCTCGACTCGGACCGGTACGCCCAGGTCGTCCCCAAGGAGGGGGACAGCTACCTCGGCGCGCCGGGCGCGGTGCTCGACGGCCGGAAGACCAACGAGTACGCGTTCAGCGGTAGCGCCGCCGGCGTCACCATCCGCTACCTGACCGTGCAGGGTTTCGTCGCGCCGCAGAACGAGGGCGTGGTCAACCACGACTCGGCCGACGGATGGGTGATCGAGCACGCGACGATCCAGAACAACTCCGGCGCCGGGCTGATGGCCGGTGCCCGTCAACGGGTCCGCGCCAACTGCCTGCGCGGCAACGGCCAGTACGGCATCAACGCGTACAAGTCCGGTTCCCCCGTCAGCGATCTGCTGGTCGAGGGCAACGAGATCACGGCCAACGACACCGACCAGTGGGAGCAGCGGCAGCCGGGCTGCGGCTGCACCGGGGGCGTCAAGTTCTGGGCCGTCAACGGCGCCGACGTACGCGGCAACTGGGTGCACGACAACCGCGGACCCGGGTTGTGGGCGGACACCAACAACAACGACTTCCGCATCGAGGACAACGTACTGGAGGCCAACGACGGTGCCGCGCTGATCTACGAGACCAGTTACAACGCGGTCATCCGGAACAACACGATCCGGCGGAACGACTGGGTCGAGGGCCGCAATGCCGCCGACCACGGCGACAACTTCCCGTACGCGACCGTCTACCTGTCCGAGTCCGGCGGCGAACCACGGATCCCGGCCCGCACGGACAAGATCGAGATCTACCGGAACGTGCTGGAGGACAACTGGTCCGGGATCACCCTGTGGGAGAACGCCGACCGGTTCTGCAACAGCCCGGCCAACACCTCGTCGGGTGACTGCACCTTGCTGGTGAAGAAGACCGACAGCTGCGTCCAGCCGACGATCGCCACCCCGCCGCTCTACTCCGACTGCCGGTGGAAGACCCAGCGGGTGGACATCCACGACAACCGCTTCACGCTGGACCCGTCCGTCGTCGGGTGCACGGTCAAGTGCGGCCGCATGGCGCTCCTGGCCAACTACGGCACCTATCCGGACTGGTCGCCGTACAAGGGCGAACCGGTCGCCGAGGCGATCACCGGCAAGCAGCAGAACCGCTGGCACGACAACGCCTACCTCGGACCATGGAGCTTCGTCGCCCACGACCCCAGCCGGGCGCTCGACTTCGGGCAGTGGCGGGGCACGCCGTACCAGCAGGACGCGGGCAGCACCTTCCAGCCACAGGCCGGTGGTTGAGATGGCCCGGGACCTCACGCACACCGGCACCCCGAAGACCGTCGAGCTGGTCTGGGGGCTGCTGATCCTCAACACGCTCGGCTCCGCCGGGGCACGGACCATCATCCCGCTGCCCCGCTCCCTCATCCAGATGGCCACCATGGGCGCGCTGGTCTCCGCGTTCGCGCTGGCGCTCGTCCTCAATCTCCGGCTGCGCGTCCGGGCCAGCGCCTTCCTGTTCCTGCTCACCCTGATGCTGGTGCTGAGCGTGATCTCCAGCGCGAACCTGCAGTCCGGGTTCGGCGCGCTGTTCCGCTGCTTCCGGCTGGCGCTCTTCGTCGGCACGCTGTGGCTGCTCAGCCGCTGGTGGGACGGCAGCCAGACGTTCGTCCGGTACCACATCCGGATGTACTTCGCGGTGCTCGCGACGGTGGCCGCCGGCCTGGTCGTCTCACCGGGCGCGGCCATGCCCGACCTCTACGGCGGTCGGCTGGTCGGCGCGCTGTGGCCGCTCACCCCGCCGCAGATCGGACAGTACGCCGCGGTGATCATCGGACTCACCGTGCTGCTCCTCCTGGACCGCCGGACCACCGGGGTCAGTGCGGCGGCGGTCATCGTGCCGTCACTCGTCCTGCTCGCGTTGACCCACACCCGGACGGCCACGCTCGGCCTGATCATCGGCCTGGCGTTGGCGATCGGCTCGCTCATCCTGACCAGCGCCGCCGCCCGCCGGTTCTTCGCCTGGGCGGTGCTGTGCGCCACCGTGGCCGCGGTGGGCCTGAGTTCGCTGCTCCAGGCGTGGTTCCTGCGCGGACAGACCCAGGAGAACTTCTCCAACCTCACCGGTCGGGCCAAGGTCTGGGACGCCCTGCTGGCAGCGCCCCGGACGACCACGGAGCAGCTGTTCGGCATGGGCCTGGGCGACAAGTCGTTCGGCGGGCTGCCGATCGACAACAGCTGGCTGGCCGTCTACAACGAACAGGGTCTGGCCGGCGTCACCATCGTGGCGGTGGTCTTCGTCGTGCTGGGCGGCGTCGCCCTGCTGCGGCCGCCCTCGCCGGCGAGGGCCTGCGCGATCTTCCTGATCAGCTACTGCGCGATCGCCTCGTACACCGAGGCCGGGCTGGGCGACGCCTCCCCGTACCTGCTCCATCTGACCGTGGCCGCCTCGCTGCTGGCCGCACCTGCCGCGGCCGCGCCCCTCTCGGCCCCTGCAGTCCCTCGACGCCGCACACCGCATTGGGCCCAGAGATCGGAGGGAACCTGAGCATGCACGTCCTCGTGGTGCACAACCGCTACAACTCGGCGCAGCCGAGCGGGGAGAACAAGGTCGTCGACCAGGAGGTGGAGCTGCTGCGCGAGGCCGGCCACCGGGTCGAGGTGTTCGAGCGGCGCAGCGACGACATCGCCGCCCGGTCCCTGCTGGGCAAGGTCGCGGTGCCGCTGCTGGTGCCGTGGAACCCGGCGGTCCGCGCGGAGCTCGCCGCCCGGCTGCGCGCCGAGCGGCCGGACGTGGTGCACGTCCACAACGTCTTCCCGCTCCTGTCGCCCGCGGTGCTGGCCGCCTGCGCCGACGCCGACGTGCCCGCCGTCGCGACGCTGCACAACTACACCCAGGTCTGCCCGCCGGGCACGCTGCAACGGGACGGCCGGCCGTGCACCGAGTGCGTCGGGGGCTCGCCGCTGCCCGCCGTCCGGCACGGCTGCTACCGCGGCTCCCGGCTGGCGACGGTGCCGCTCGCGGTCAGCCTGGCGGTCAACCGGCGGCGGTGGTGGTCCGGTGTGGAGCGGTTCTTCTGCATCTCCGCGGCCCAGCGCGACATCCTGTCGCGGGCCGGCCTACCGGCCGAGCGGCTGGCGGTGAAGCACAACTTCGTGCCCGACCCCGGCACCCGCCGGACGGGCGCGGGCGAGCACCTGCTCTATCTCGGCCGGCTCGCGGAGGCCAAGGGCGTGCGGCTGCTCATGGCCGCGTGGGACGAGATCGCCGCGGACGGCGGTGTGGGCGTGCCGCTCGTGGTCGCCGGCGCGGGGCCGCTGGAGCGGGAGGTGACCGCCTGGGCGGCGGGCCGGGACGACGTGCGGTACGTCGGCCTGTACGACCAGGCCCAGTGCCGGCAGGCCGTCGCGCGGTCGGTCGCCGTGGTGGCCCCCTCGACGTGGCTGGAGGCGTTCGGCCTGGTGGTCGTGGAGGCGATGGCGGCCGGGGTCCCGGCCGTCGCCGCCGGTCACGGCGCCTTCGTCGAACTCGTCGAGGACGGGGTGACCGGGCTGCTGCACCAGCCGGGCGAGGCGGCCTCGCTCGCGTCCTGCATCCGCCGGATCACTGCCGCGCCGGAGCGCAACCGGGAGATGGGCCGGGCGGCCCGGCACCGTTACGAGCAGGGCTTCAGCCCGGCCGTCGGGCTGGAGCGCCTGGTGGAGGGGTACCGCACCGCGATCGCGGTGCGGTCCGGCGGCGCGAACGGCGCGCCGCCGGTAGGGAACGGAAACGCTGGCTCGCGGCGGGGCACCCGCGCGAGCAGGATTGGGGGCAGTCAATGACACGATGCCGACTCTGCGGCTCGGCGGCGATGGGCAGCGTCGTCGATCTGGGGGCGACCCCGCCGTGCGAGAGTTTTCTCGCCGCTGACCAACTGGACCGGCCGGAGCCGGCGTACCCGCTGCACCTGCGGGTCTGCACCGACTGCTGGCTCGCGCAGATCCCTCCGCTGATCACGCCGGAGGAGACGTTCACGCAGTACGCGTACTTCTCCTCCTACTCGACCTCCTGGGTGGAGCACGCCCGCACGTTCGTCACCGACGCCGTCCAGCGGCTGGACCTCGGCCCCGACGCCTTCGTGGTCGAGGTCGCGAGCAACGACGGGTACCTGCTCAGGCACGTGGTGGACCGGGGGATCCGCTGCCTGGGCATCGAACCGTCGGTGAACGTCGGCGCCGCGGCGCGGGAGGCGGGCGTGCCCACGCTCACGGCGTTCCTGGACCCGGACACCGGCTCGTCCGTCCGCGCCGAGCACGGCCCGGCGGACCTGGTCGTGGCCAACAACGTGTACGCGCACATCCCCGACGTGGTCGGGTTCACCCGGGGGCTGCGCGCCCTGGTGTCCGACGACGGCTGGGTCTCCGTCGAGGTGCAGCACCTGCTGACCCTGATCGAGGAGAACCAGTACGACACGATCTACCACGAGCACTTCCAGTACTACACGGTCGCGTCCGCGATCCGGGCGCTGGCGAGCGGCGGACTCACGCTCGTGGACGTCGAGCTGCTGCCCACCCACGGCGGCTCCATCCGGCTGTGGGCCCGGCCGACCGAGGCGGCCGGCGAGCCGAGCCGGCGGGTGGCCGACGTGCTGGACCGGGAGAAGGCCGCCGGGCTCCAGGAGCTGTCCGGGTACACGGAGTTCTCCGCCCGGGTGGCCAAGGTGCGCCGGGACCTCCTGCGGTTCCTCATCGACGCGGCCGAGCGCGGCGAGACGGTCGTCGGCTACGGCGCCCCGGGCAAGGGCAACACCCTGCTCAACCACTGCGGCATCCGGCCCGACCTGCTCCCGTACACGGTCGACCGGAACCCCTACAAGCACGGCCGGTTCACCCCGGGCACCCGCATCCCGATCCTGGCGCCCGAGCAGATCAGCACCGACAAGCCGGACTACGTCCTCGTCCTCCCGTGGAACCTGCGGGCCGAGCTGGTCGAGCAGTTGTCCTTCGTGCACGAGTGGGGCGGCCGACTGGTCTTCCCCATCCCGGAACTGAGCATTGTCGAGGTCAAGGCATGAAGGTCGTCCTGTTCTGCGGCGGTTACGGGCTGCGGATGCGCAGCGGATCCTCCGACGACGTGCCCAAGCCGATGGCGATGGTCGGCCCGCGGCCACTGATCTGGCACGTCATGCGCTACTACGCGTACTACGGGCACACGGAGTTCATCCTGTGCCTCGGGTACGGGGCCCGGCACATCAAGGACTTCTTCCTCAACTACGAGGAGACGACGTCCAACGACTTCATCCTGCGGGGCGGGCGGACCGAGCTGTTGTCCACCGACATATCCTCCTGGACGATCACGTTCGCGCAGACCGGCATCGAGTCGCCGATCGGCGAGCGGCTGCGCCGGGTGCGCCACCACCTCGACGGCGACGAGATGTTCCTCGCCAACTACGCCGACGTGCTCACCGACGCCCCGCTGCCGGAGATGATCGAGCGGTTCTCCCGGCGCGACGCCGGGGCGTCGATGATGGTGGTGCCGCCGCAATCCTCCTTCCACTGCGTGGAGTTGGGCGAGGACAACCTGGTGGGGGGCATCACCGCGGTGAGCGACATGCCGCTGTGGGAGAACGGCGGCTACTTCGTGCTCCGCCAGGAGGTGTTCGACCACATCCCGGAGAACGGGGACCTGGTCGCCGACGGATGTGCGGGGCTGGCCAAGCACGGCCGGCTGGTGGCCCACCAGCACCGCGGTTTCTGGAAGCCGACCGACACCGTGAAGGAACGGGCCGCGCTCGACGCCGCCTACGCCCGGGGCGACCGCCCGTGGGCCGTCTGGGAACGGGACGGCGCGGTGGCGAACGCGACCGGCGGCGGGGTGAGGAGCGCGTGATCCGGCTCGGAGCAGGCGGCCTGGACCGGATCGTCGCGGTGGGGGCGCACTGCGACGACATCGCCATCGGCGCCGGCGGCACCCTGCTGACGATGTGCCTCGCGCGGCCGGGTCTGCGCGTCGACGCGCTGGTGCTCTCCGGCGGCGGCAGCGAGCGGGAGCAGGAGGAGCAGGCCGCGCTCGCCGCCTTCTGCCCGGGCGCCGACCTGCGCCTGACCGTGCTCAAACTGCCGGACGGCCGGCTGCCCGCGCACTGGGACGAGGCCAAGGGCGCGGTCGAGGAACTGCGCGCGCAGACCGAGCCGGATCTGGTCCTCGCCCCGCGCACGGAGGACGCCCACCAGGACCACCGCGGCCTGGCGCAGCTGATGACCACCGCGTTCCGCGACCACCTCGTACTCGGCTACGAGATCGTCAAGTGGGACGCCGACCTCGGCCGTCCGACGGCCTACCAGCCGCTGACGGACGAGACCGCCGAACAGAAGGTGCGGCTGCTGCAGGAGCACTACGCCTCGCAGCGGCACCGGCCCTGGTACGACCGGGAGGCCTTCCTCGGGCTGGCGCGGATCCGCGGCATCGAATGCCACGCGCGCTACGCCGAGGCGTTCGCCGTCACCAAACTCACTCTCCATCTGGGCACTCTCACTCTGGGGGACTGAACCTTGCGCGTACTGCTGACCGGACACCAGGGCTACCTGGGCACCGTGATGGCCCCGCTCCTCGCGGCCGCCGGGCACGACGTCGTCGGCCTTGACGCGGGCCTGTTCGCGGACTGCGTCCTCGGCCCGACGCCCGCGGACCCGCCGGGGCACCGGGTGGACCTGCGCGACGTCACGGCCGGGCACGTGGCCGGGGTGGACGCCGTGATCCACCTGGCGGCGCTGTCCAACGACCCGCTGGGCTCGCTGGCGCCGGACCTCACCTACGACATCAACCACCACGCCTCCGTACGGCTGGCGAAGCTGGCCCGCGACGCCGGGGTGCGGCGCTTCCTGTACGCCTCCACCTGCTCGGTCTACGGCGCCGCCGGCGGCGACGACCTGGTGGGCGAGGACGCCCCGCTGCGCCCGGTGACGCCCTACGCGGAGTCCAAGGTGCGGGTGGAGGACGACCTGCACGAGCTGGCCGACGACGACTTCACCCCGGTGTACATGCGCAACGCCACCGCCTTCGGCTACTCGCCCCGGCTGCGCGCCGACATCGTGCTGAACAACCTGGTGGGCCACGCGCTGCTGTCCGGCGAGGTGCTGGTGCTCTCCGACGGCACCCCCTGGCGCCCGCTGGTGCACGCCGCCGACATCGCCCGGGCCTTCGAGGCCGCGCTGACCGCCCCGCGGGAGGCGGTGCACGACCGGGCCTTCAACATCGGCAGCGAGGTCAACAACGTCACGGTCGCCGAGATCGCCGCGCAGGTCGCCGAGGCGGTGGACGGCTCGCAGGTGCGGATCACCGGGGAGAACGGCGCCGATCCCCGCTCGTACCGGGTGGACTTCTCCCGGTTCCGCGGCGCGCTGCCCGGCTTCGACTGCGAGTGGACGGTGAAGCAGGGCGCGCTCGAACTCGCCGACGCCTACCGGAGGTTCGGGCTGACCCGGGAGGGCTTCGAACGCAGCTTCACCCGGCTGGCCGTGCTGCGCCGGGCGTCCGAGGCCGGCACCGTCGACGACACCCTGCGGTGGCGCCGGTGACCACGCCCGGCGAGGAGATGTACGCGCTGGTGGAGCGGCTGTACCCGCTGTGCCGGAGCATCACCGGCGACGGTGTGCGCGCCACCCTGGACATCATCGGCGAGTACGTCCCGCTGCAGGTGCACGAGGTGCCGACCGGGACGCAGGTGCTCGACTGGACGGTGCCGCAGGAGTGGAACATCCGGGACGCGTACATCGCCGACACCGCCGGCAACCGGGTCGTCGACTTCGCCGCGTCCTCCCTGCACGTGCTCGGCTACAGCGTGCCGGTGGCGGCGACCATGCCGCTGACCGAGCTGCGCGCCCACCTGCACACCCTGCCGGACCACCCGACCTGGGTGCCGTACCGCACCAGCTACTACACGCCGGACTGGGGGTTCTGCCTGGCCCAGGAGACCTTGGACGCCCTGCCGGACGGCGAGTACGAGGTGCGCATCGACTCCACGCTCGCCGACGGCCACCTCACCTACGCCGAGCACGTCGTCCCCGGGCAGGTCGCCGACGAGGTGATCGTCTCCTGCCACGTCTGCCACCCGTCGCTGGCCAACGACAACATGGCCGGCGTCGCGGTGGCCGTGTTCCTGGCACGGGAGCTGGCGCAGCGGTCGCCGTACTACACCTACCGGTTCGTCTTCGCGCCCGGCACCATCGGGGCGATCACCTGGCTGGCCCGCAACGCGGAGCGGGTGGAACGGGTCAAGCACGGGCTGGTGCTGGCCTGCGCCGGCGACCCGGGCCACCTGACGTACAAGCAGAGCAGGCGCGGCGACGCGGAGATCGACCGGGTGCTGCGACACGTCCTGGCCGCATCCGAACGCCCGCACCGCGTCACCGAGTTCACCCCGTACGGCTACGACGAGCGGCAGTACTGCTCGCCCGGGTTCGACCTCGGCGTCGGCTCGCTCAGCCGCACCCCGTACGCCGGGTACCCCGAGTACCACACCTCGGCGGACAACCTGGACTTCGTCAAGCCGGAGGCGATGGCGGACACCCTCGCCGTCTGCCGCGAGGCCTTCGCCGTGCTCGACCGCAACCGTAGCTATGTCAACCTCAGCCCTTACGGCGAGCCGCAGTTGGGCCGGCGCGGGCTCTACGACTCGCTCGGCGGGCGCAGCGACGCCAAGGAGGCGCAGATGGCCATGCTCTGGGTGCTCAGCATGTCCGACGGCGCGCACAGCCTGCTGGACGTCGCCGAGCGGTCCGGGCTGCCGTTCGACACGGTCGCCGTCGCGGCCGGCGCCCTCCGGGGCGCCGGGCTGATCAAGGCATGACGCCGATGACCACCGAGGGGGTGAAGACGGTTTCCCCGACGGACCCGCCCGCCCAGCGGTCCGCCAAGCGGGGCGTCCTCGGCCGGGTGTCCTGGGGGCTGGCCGACCAGGCGGTCACCAGCATGATCAACTTCGCGGTGGGCATCTACGTCGCCCGCGAGCTGGGGGTGCACGCGTTCGGCGTGTTCAGCCTGGCCTGGCTGACCTACGGCGTGGTGCTCAACGTCTCCCGCGGGCTGGCCACCGACCCGCTCATGGTGCGCTTCAGCGGCGTGCCGGAGGCCGCCTGGCGCGCGGCGGCGGCCCGGTCCTCGGGGGCCGCCCTCGCCGTCGGCACCACCCTCGGCGCGGTGTGCCTGCTGGTCGGGCTCGGCCTCGGCGGCGACGTGGGGCCGGCGTTCGCCTGCCTCGGCGTCGCCCTGCCGGCGCTGCTGCTCCAGGACTCCCGGCGGTTCGCGTTCTTCGCCGCCGGCACCGGGCACAAGGCGTTCGCCAACGACCTCGTGCAGGGCGTCGCGCTCGTCCCGGCCATGGTGGTGGCGGCCCGGGTGGGCACCGTGGCCGCCTTCCTGCTGGCCTGGGGCGCAGCCGCCGCAGCGGCGGCCGGGTACGGCTTCCTCCAGTCCGGCGTCCGACCCCGGGTGACCGAAGCCCGCGGGTGGCTGCGCGAGCAACGCGACCTCGGCTCCCGGTACCTGGTCGAGAACGTCAGCCTCAGCGGCGCCGGCCAGCTGCGCGCGTACGGGCTCGGCGCGATCGCCGGGGTCGGCGCGGTGGGCGCCGTCCGGGGCGCCGAACTCCTGCAGGGCCCGTTCCTGGCCCTGCTGATGGGGCTGTCCCTGGTCACCGTGGCGGAGGCGGCCCGGGTGCTGCGCCGGACGCCGCACCGGCTCGGCCGGTTCTGCTTCCTGCTGGGCGGCGGGCAGGCCGGCGCCGCGCTGCTGTGGGGCACCGCGCTGCTGCTGATGCCGGACCGGGTCGGCGAGTTCGTCCTCGGCGACGTCTGGCACACCGCCTCGCAGCTCATCCTGCCCGCCACGCTCGGCGTCGCCGGCGCCGGCCTCGGCAGCGGCGCGGCGGCCGGGCTGCGCGCGCTCGCCGCGGCCCGGCGCAGCCTGCGCTGCCAGCTGTTCGCCTCCGCCTGCTACCTCGGCGGCGGGCTCGGCGGGGCGGCCCTGGCCGGCACGGTCGGCTCCGCCTGGGGCGTCGCCTCCGCGACCGCCTGCGGCTCGGCCGTGTGGTGGCTGCAACTGCGAGCCGCCCTGCGCGAGCACCATCGCAATGTGAGTACCACCGCAGTCATCCCCGAAGTGAGGACGCAATGACCGCCGTTCCCCGGTTGAGCATCGGGCTGCCCGTCTACAACGGCGAGGAGTACCTCGCCGAGTCGCTCGACGCCCTGCTCGGCCAGACCTACGAGGACTTCGAGCTGGTCATCACCGACAACGCCTCGACCGACGCGACCCAGGACATCTGCCGCAAGTACGCCGCGCGGGACTCGCGCATCCGGTACCTGCGGCTGCCCCGGAACATCGGCGCCGCGCCGAACCACAACTACGTCTTCACCCAGTGCCGCGGCGAGCTGTTCAAGTGGGCCTCGCACGACGACCTGTACGCCCGGGACCTCCTGCTGCGCTGCGTGGAGGCGCTGGACGAACGGCCGGAGGTGATCCTCGCGCACTCCGGCCAGGCGGTCATCGACGAGAACGGCCGGGTGAAGGTCCCCTACGAGTACGGGCTCGCCACCGACTCGCCGTACGCGCCGGAACGCTTCCGCAGCCTGCTGTTCGAGCCCGGTGGCGACGACTTCTACGGGGTGATGCGGGCCGACGTGCTGCGCCGGGTGAAGCCGCACGACAGCTACCACCACGCGGACCGCACGTTCGTCGCCGAGATCACCCTGCACGGGCCCTTCCACCAGGTGCCGGAGCTGCTGTACTTCCGCCGCGACCACCCCACCCGCGCCGAACGGGCGAACCCCTCCAAGCGCTCCCGGTGCGTCAACCTGGACCCGCGCCGGGCGGGCCCGCTGCACCCGACGCCGCGTCTGCTCGCCGAGTACGTCTGGGGCTTCGCCTCGGCGGTCCGGCGGGCGCCGCTGTCCCTGGACGACCGGCGCGCGTGCCGCCGCCACCTGGTCTCGTGGATGACCAGCCGGGTGCGGCCGGGCGCCGGCGAGCGGGTCGAGGACCGCGCTCCGGTCGAGCCGGCCTCGCTCACGGTCTCCGTGGACGACCTGGTGGCCGGACGCGAGGGGAGGCGGGCATGACGTCCGGGGACCGAACCCCCGTGCGCGTCGGGGTGTTCGGCCTGCTCGGCTCCGGCAACCTCGGCAACGACGGGTCGCTGGAGGCCGTGCTCGGCTACCTGCGCGCCGACCACCCGGAGGCCGTCGTGGACGCGCTCTGCGGCGGGCCCGAGGTCGTCACCGCCCGGTACCGCATCCCGGCGACGCGGCTGCACTGGTACCGCGGGGAGTACCGCACCGCCTCGCGGGCGGGCGCGATCCTCGGCAAGGGGCTGGGCAAGCTCGTCGACGCCGTGCGCACCGCCGCCTGGGTGCGCCGGCACGACGTGGTGATCGTCCCGGGCATGGGTGTCCTGGAGGCCACCCTGCCGCTGCGGCCGTGGGGCTTCCCGTACGCGCTGTTCCTGCTGTGCGCCTCCGGCCGGCTGTTCGGCACCAAGGTGGCGCTGGTGGGCGTCGGCGCCGCCCCGATCCGCGACCGGGCCACCCGGGCCCTGGTGCGCCGGTCGGCACGGCTGGCCGCCTACCGCTCGTACCGGGACGCCCTGTCCCGCGACGCGATGCGGGACATGGGCGTGGACGTCGCGCGGGACGAGGTCTACCCGGACCTCGCCTTCTCCCTGCCGACGCCGCCCGCTTCGGTTCCCTCGGACGGGCGGGTCTGCGTCGGCGTCATGGACTTCCACGGCGGCAACGACGACCGCGCCCGGGCCGAGGAGATCCACCGGCGCTACCTCGACGGGACGACCCGCTTCGTCCGCGCGCTGGTCGAGGACGGCCGGCCGGTGCGGCTGCTCACCGGTGACGAGGTCGACGCGACGGTGGTCGCCGCGATCATCGAGGCGGTGGACTCCCCGCTGGTAACCGCCTCCCAGGCGGCCTCGCTGGCCGAGCTGATGGAGGAGACGGCAGCCGCCGACACCGTGGTGGCGACCAGGTACCACAACCTGGTCTGCGCGCTGAAGGTCGGCACCCCGACGCTCGCCCTGAGCTACGCGGCGAAGAGCGACGCCCTGATGGCCCAGATGGGGCTGGACACGTACTGCCACCCGGCGCGCGAGGTCGACGCCGACCAGCTGATCGAACAGTTCCGGGAGCTGGAGAAGCGGTCGGCGGAGCTGCGGCAGACCCTCGCCGAGCGCAACCTGGCGGCCGGTCGGCGCCTCGATCACCAGTTCATCGCCCTGACCGCGGCCGTCTTCCCGGCCGCCGACCACGCCCCACGGGAGACCTCATGAAGGTGACCGAAGTCCCGGCGATCGCCGGCGCCTACCTGTTCGAACCAACGCCGTACGCCGACGAACGCGGCTTCTTCTGCCGCACCTTCGACGCCGAGGTGCTCCGCTCGGTGGGCATCGACCCCAACGCCTTCGTCCAGCACAGCGTCTCCCGCTCCGTCCGGGGCGTGCTGCGCGGAATGCACCTGCGCTCCGGCGCCGGCGAGGCCAAACTGGTGCGCTGCTCGTACGGGGAGGTCTTCGACGTCGTCGTGGACCTGCGCCCGGACTCGCCGACCTACCGCAACGCGGCCTTCTTCGAGTTGTCCGGCGAGACGCAGGTCAGCGTGTACATCCCGGCGGGGTGCGCGCACGGCTTCCAGGCGGTGACCGACGCCGATGTCTCGTACCGGATCGACCGCCCGCACGACCCGGCCGAGGACGTGACGATCGCCTTCGACGACCCGGAGCTCGCCATACCCTGGCCGCTGCCGGCCCTGTCGATGTCCAAGCGGGACCGGGAGGCGCCGAGCCTCGCCGAGGTCCTGCGGCAGAAGGAGAGCTGAGGCCCGCGTGGACACCGAATCCACCGAAGAGTTCGCCCTGCCCCGGTCGCGGGCGGCCAACGAGAAACTGCACGCCGTGATCCCCGGGGGTGCGCACACCTACGCCAAGGGCGACGACCAGTACCCCGAGGACCTGGCCCCGGTCATCAGCCACGGCCGAGGTGCCCACGTGTGGGACGTCGACGGCAACCGCTACGTCGAGTACGGCTCCGGCCTGCGGTCGGTCAGCCTCGGCCACGCCCACCCCCGCGTGCTGGAGGCGGTGCGGCGGGAGCTCGACCGCGGCAGCAACTTCGCCCGGCCGTCCATCCTCGAACTCGAAGCCGCGGAACGCTTCCTGGCCACGGTGCCGACCGCCGAGATGGTGAAGTTCGCGAAGAACGGCTCCGACGTCACCACCGCCGCGGTGCGACTCGCCCGCGCCGTCACCGGGCGCCTCCGGGTGGCCGTCTGCGGCGACCACCCGTTCTTCTCCGTCGACGACTGGTTCATCGGCACCACGCCGATGGACGCCGGCATCCCGGCGGCGATCACCGACCTCACCGTGGCCTTCCCCTACGGGGACCTGGCCGCCACGGAGGAACTGCTCACCCGGTACCGGGACGAGGTCGCCTGCCTGATCCTCGAACCCGCCGGCCACACCGAGCCGCCGCCCGGGTACCTCGCCGGTCTGCGCGAGCTGGCCGACCGGCACGGCTGCGTACTGATCTTCGATGAGATGATCACCGGCTTCCGCTGGTCCGAGGCGGGCGCCCAGGGCCTGTACGGCGTCGTCCCCGACCTTTCCACGTTCGGCAAGGCGCTGGGCAACGGGTTCGCCGTCTCCGCGCTGGCCGGGCGCCGCGACCTGATGGAGCGGGGCGGGCTGCGTCACTCCGGCGACCGGGTGTTCCTGCTGTCCACCACGCACGGTGCGGAGACGCACTCGCTGGCCGCCGCGATGGCCGTGCAGACCACCTACGTCGAGGAGGGCATCACCGCCCGGCTGCACGCCCTCGGCGAGCGGTTGGCCGCCGGTGTCCGCGAGGCCGCCGCCTGCATGGGCGTCGGCGACCACCTCGTCGTCCGGGGCCGGGCCAGCAACCTGGTCTTCGCCACCCTCGGCGAGAACCGGCAGCCGTCGCAGCAGTACCGCACCCTGTTCCTACGTCAGCTCCTCGCGGGCGGAGTGCTGGCCCCGTCGTTCGTGGTGAGCAGCGCGCTCGACGACGCCGACATCGACCGCACCGTCGACGTGGTGGCCCAGGCGTGTGCCGTCTACCGGAAGGCACTGGACGCCGCCGACCCCACTCCCTGGCTGGGCGGGCGGCCGGTGAAGCCCGTGTTCCGCCGGTTGGCGTGACGCGACGTCAGCGACGTCCCCGCCGACCGGCGTCGGCCATCCGGTCGACCAGCCGGTCGGCGATCCGGTCGACCAGCCACGCGGTCGCCGGTATCACCGCCAGCGCGGTGCACCAGCCGCCGAGGACGTCGGTCGGGTAGTGCGCGCCCAGCGCGACCTGCGCCCAGCCCATGGCGGCGCCGGCGACCAGCGCCACGGCGAGTACGAGCAAGGCGGCGGCCGTCCCGCCGAGGCCGAGCCCGCCCCGGCCTCGGCGGCGAGCCGCGAGCATCGCCACCGTGAGGGCGAGCGCGGTGAGGAAGGCGGTGTGCCCGCTCGGGTAGGACAGGTTCCCGCCGTGGATGGTGCGTCCCACCAGGTGCTTCAGCAACGTGGCCGTCCCCACGGCCGTGCCGACGCCGGCGACGACGAACACCGCCGCGCGAGGACGCCGAAGCAGCAGGCAACCCGCCACGGCGGCCACGACCAGGGGCACGGCTCCCACCGGCTCCCCCAAGGAGTCCATGGCCAGGGCGACGGACCGCCACGGCGGCCCCACACCGTCCACCGCCGCCCCGATCCGCGCGTCCACCCGGCCGGGCTCGCCCTCGCCGGCATACCGGATCCCGAGCCCGGCGACCACCGACGCGGCGAAGGCCGCGACCAGCCCGAGCCACCCGCGCAGCGACGGGGGCAGCACCGCGGGTGCCGGCCGGCCGGTCACACGCCCACCACGTCCGGTCGACCCGCGGGCTCCGGCCAGGCGATCCAATGCGAGCCCCCCATCGCGTCCCCCCACCCTCCAGCGACCACAACGGCCCCACGGACGCCCGCTCCCGGTTGTCGACCCGACCGGCAATCCGGTCGCGGCAAACCGCTGACGGACAGTCACCGGGATTGAACGGCGCCCTGCTTCACCACACCCCCGGAGCCGGACCCATGGTACTGGCGTACGGCGACATCCGAGCAGTGCCGACACCACGCGAACACCCGGGCGAGAACCCCGCGGTGGTCACAGCAGCATCGCCTCGAACTGGAACTCCGGTGCGGTCAGCGGCTGCTCCGACCAGATGACCTTGCCGCGTGCCGTGTACCTGGTCCCCCACCGCTCGGCCAGCTGGGCCACCAGGAACAGGCCCCGGCCGCCCTCGTCCATGGTGGCGGCGTAGCGCAGGTGTGGGGCGGTGCTGCTGGCATCGGAGATCTCGCAGACCAGGCTGGTGTCGCGCAGCATGCGCACGTGGATCGGCTGGGCACCGTAGCGGAGGGCGTTGGTGATCAGCTCGCTGAGGATCAGCTCGGTGGTGAAGGTCAGTTCCTCCAGTCCCCAGGCGGTCAGCTGGTCGGTGCATGCGTTGCGGATGCGGGAGACGGCGGCGAAGTCGTCGGGCACGTCCCAGGTGGCCACCTGGTCGGGCGCGAGCAGTCGCGTGCGGGCGACGAGGAGGGCGATGTCGTCGCTCGGACGCGACGGGACCAGCGCGTCGAACACGGCCCGGCACATCTCCTCCGGGGGCCTGTCCGCGTGGGCGTCGGCCAGGGAACGGTGCAGCGCGGCGAGTCCGTTCTCCAGGTCGCGCTCGCGGCCGGTGACGAGTCCGTCGGTGTAGAGGACCAGTGCGGTGCCGGGTTCCAGCTGGAGTTCGGTGCTCTCGAAGGGCAGGCCGCCCACGCCGAGCGGCGGGCCGGCGGGCAGGTCGACGAACTCCACGCTGCCGTCGCTGCGGACCAGGGCGGGCGGCGGGTGGCCCGCCCGCGCCATGGCGCAGTGCCCGGAGACCGGGTCGTAGATCACGTACAGGCAGGTGGCGCCCGCGATCGCCAGCTCGCCCTCACCCTCGATGTCACCCTCTCCCTCCCCTGCCTCGCCCTGATCGAGTCGGGCGATCAGTTCGTCGAGGCGGCCGAGCAGCTCGTCCGGGGGCAGGTCGAGGGCGGCGAAGTTGAGGACGGCGGTGCGCAGTCGACCCATGGTGGCGGCGGCGTGCAGGCCGTGGCCGACGACGTCGCCGACGACCAGGGCCACACGGAAGCCGGGCAGCGGGACGACGTCGAACCAGTCCCCGCCGACACCCCGCTGCGCCGGCAGGTAGCGGTAGGCCACCGCCAGGGCGTTCTGCTCGGGCAGCCCGCGGGGCAGCAGGCTGCGCTGCAGTGCCTCGGCCATCCGGTGTTCGCGGGTGTAGCGGCGGGCGTTGTCGAGGCACATCGCCGCGCGGGCGACCAGTTCCTCGGCGAAGGAGACGTCCTCCTCCCCGAACGGTGCGGATTCCCCCGCGCGCCAGAAGGTGACCGTGCCCAGGGTCAGGCCGCGTGCCTTGAGCGGCGTGGAGACCAGCGAGTGCACCCCGTACGCGAGGATCCGCTCGGCGGTCTGCGGGTCGCGTGCCCACCAGGCGTGTGCCTGGCGCAGGTCCGCCACCAGCGAGGCGCGCCCGCTCCCCAGGGCGATGGCCTCCGGTGTGCCGGGCAGCGGGCTGATCTGCGAGCCCACCGGGTAGAACGGCCGGTCCTCGCGGATGCCGCCGGCGGCCACCCGGCGGATCCGCGGGCCCCCCGCGACGCCTGTGCCCGGGAGCGGCTCGTCACCACGCAGCACCGCCTCGGCCAGCTCGACCGTGACGAAGTCCGCGAAGCGGGGAACCGCCACATCCGCCAGTTCCTGGGCGGTCCGCACGATGTCCAGGGTGGTGCCGACCCGCAGCCCGGCGTCGTAGAGCAGCTTCAGCCGGGCCCGCGCCGTCTCGGCCTGCCCGGCCAGCGCCCGCAGCTCGGTGGTGTCCCGGATCGTCGCGACGCTGCCGGGCCCACCGCCGAACGGCGCCGTGGGGCGGCTGCTGACGGCGAGCAGCCGGTCCTCGGCCAGGTACACCTCGTCGGTGGCGGCCCGCCCCGACACCAGCAGCTCGGCCAGCCCCGGATCGAGCCCCAGCTCGGTGACCGGCCGCCCCTCCACCTCCGGCGTCAGCTCCAGCAGCCGCCGGGCCTCGTCGTTCGCCAGCAGCGCCCGCCCGTCCCCGCCGACGATCAGCACGCCCTCGCGCACCGCGTGCAGCACCGCGTCGTGATGCTCGTACATCCGCGTCATCTCGGCCGGGCCCAGGCCGTGCGTCTGGCGGCGAAGCCTGCGCCGCACCAGCACCGCCCCGCCCGCCCCCACGGCGAACGCGGCCACCGCACCGCCGAACAGCACCGGCAACTGCCCGCTCACCGCACTGCCCACGTGCGCGACGGTGTAGCCGACCTGGACCAGGCCGGCGACCGAACCGTCCGGCCTGGTGACCGGCGCGCTGCTCTCCACGACCCGTCCGATGGGCGCGGTGAAGCTGATGGTGATCGGCCCCTTGAGGGCCGGCTGGTACGGGCCGATGAGACGCTGCCCGATCAGCTCGGGCTGGGCGGTCTGGGCGTAGCGGATCCCCTCGGGGCTGGCGATCACAACGTAGTCGAAGCCGCCCTTCTTCGTGATATCCAGGGCCAGCGGCTGCAGCACCGCGGTCGGGTCGGCGCTGCCCAGAGCGTCCACCACCGTGGGGACCTGCGCCAAGGTGACGGCCGCGGCGCGCGTGCGGTGCACGGCATCACTGGTGGCGTAGTTGCGGGCCTGCAGGATGAGCGTCGTCAGGGCCGCGCCGACCAGCAGCACCACCACAATCAGCAGCCACAGGAACACCTGCCCGGCGACACTGCGCACCCGCAGCCGCGAGCGCAGCCGATCCCTGGCGGACCGGTGCTCCCCCGGTCCGCCGGGTCCCGTGCCCCCGGTGACGTGGCTGTCCACTGTGTGCATGCAGGCCGTCCCCGCGCTTCCGGCCCCCCACCTCCACGCTGCCACCCGGCCCGGAGATGCGCATACCCGAAGCCGCGCGGATCTCCCGCACGGCCTGCTCTCCACGGGCGGCATCGCGGCCGGAGACGACCACGTGCGCGCCCCGCTCGGCCAGAACCTGCGCGACCGCTCGGCCGATGCCACTGGTCGCACCGGTGACCAGGGCGGTCGAACCGTTCAGCGACGGAGCCATGAGAGCTCCTCGAAAGCCGGTTGGAATCACCTTTACTGGAGTTGCCCCGGTCTGACAGACACCGGTGGGCTTGCGAGCTACGCGACTGCGTAGAGCACTCTATGTGGTGTCTTCGCGGTGTGACGACGTTCGAACTCGGCCGGGCTGAGCTGGCCGTTCGCCGAATGGCGGCGCCGGGGGTTATAGAAGCCCTCGATGTAGGCGA
>NZ_JBICZB010000079.1:14213-34361 GCF_043201815.1 Kitasatospora sp. NPDC048296 | reverse complement strand
CACTGCGTCCCGACCTCGTCACCGTCCCGATCGAGGGCGCTCCCCCCAGCCAGGTCGTCCTGGTCAGCCGCAAGGGCGACCCGAATCCGATGATCGGGAATCTCCGGCTGGCGGCCAAGGCCGTTCTGACCGCCCCGGCAGCCTGACCGGGACCAGCCGACCCGCTTGGCGCTTGCACCAAGCGGTGACGCGCGCCGTGTTCGTCGGGCATCTGCCGGTATCGCTCGGGGTCAGGCTGTGCCGGCTCAGCGTCCGACCCCATGGAACGGCGATCAAGCACGCCGTCTCGACTCCTTCGCCGAGCTGACCAACAAGCAGATGCGACGAGGCGTCCACCGGTCCGTGCAAGCCCTGGCGGGTCGTTTCGGGGAATCGCGTTGCGTCGGGGGTCCGCGCCGCGAGCCGGGCCCGTCGGTGCTACGCGGCGCGGGTGGCGCGCCTGGGCGCCCGGCGGCGACCGGAGGCGACCCGGGTGTCGCCGGCGGTGTGGGCGGGGCGGCCGCCCCGGGCGCGACTCGTGGACGGGCTGCGGCGCGGCCGCTCGACGACGGGGTCGGGGATCACGGTGGGGATGCCGGTGGGCACGCGGGCGCCGGTGATGCGAGCCAGGTCCTCGCCACCGGCGCTGACCCTGGTGGTGACGGGGGTGATGGCGGCTGTTGTCATCAGGCGGGCCATCGCGCGGCGCTGGTTGGGCAGCACCAGCGTGACGACGGTGCCGGGCTCGCCGGCCCGGGCGGTGCGGCCGCCCCGGTGGAGGTAGTCCTTGTGGTCGATCGGCGGGTCCAGGTTGACGACGAGGTCGAGCCCGTCGACGTGGATGCCCCGGGCGGCGACGTTGGTCGCGATCAGGGCCGTGACCTGGCCGGTGCGGAACTGCTCCAGGGTCCGGGTGCGCTGGGGCTGGGACTTGCCGCCGTGCAGGGCCGCGGCCTTCACCCCGTTCGCAACTGAGGTTGAACCCGCAGGGTGATTACGGGGGTTGGAGTATCAGGCCGGTCTCGGCGATGAAGCCATCGATGAGTCCGGGGCGGTACTGCATTTTCTTGAGTCGGGTCCGTATGGCGGCGGCGAGCTGGTCGGTGGAGTGGGGAGCGAGGTTGGCCAGGCTCTTCTTCAGATGTGCCCACACGCCTTCGGTGGGGTTCAGGTCCGGTGCGTATGCGGGGAGGCGGAAGATGGTCAGCCAGGACCGGGCCGCGATGAGCTTGCGCATCGCGTGGTCGGTGTGGGCGGTGGCGTTGTCCCACACCAGCCCGATCGGGCTGCCGAGTTGCTGGTGTGCGGCGTCCAGCAGACGGGCGAGCTCCTTCTCGCGGAAGCCCTTCTTCTCGCCCTTGCGGCCGTGGTGGACGAGCATCCGGTAGATCAGCCGGGAAGGCCGGCCCGGTCGGGTGCACACGAGCCCGGCGAGCGAGACACGGCCCGATCCCTTGCCGGTGACCTTCACGACGGGTGTGACGCCCTTGCGGGACCAGGTGCGCGCCTTCGGCGGCCTCAGCGACTGACCGGCCTCGTCCTCGAAGACCACCCATGCGCCCTGGTCCCGTGCCGTTTTCCCACTTCAGGCCATGTCCCCTCCCGCCAGGCAGCCACCGCCGCCTCGTCGCGCTCCACCGCACGGTGCACCGGAACCTGCACACTCCAGCCGATGCGGTGCAACACCAGCGACATGCCCTTCAGACTGTAGGAGACCTTGAACAGCCGGTGGACGAGCACCGCGATCCGCGCCAGGGTCCAGCGCTGGTCCTCCGTCCAGCCGTGCACTGCCGGCCCTCGCTCCAACTCAGCCTCAAGCAGCGCCAGTTGTGCCGCATCCAGCCGGCACCGCGGGCCCTGCGATCCCTTGGAGACCAGGGCCTCGACCCCGCCGTCCCGCCACCTGGCATGCCAGGCATAGGCAGACTTCCTCGACACCCGCAGACGCCGCGCGACCTCCGGCGGCTGCACCCCCTGCTCGAACAACTCCGCGGCCTCGAAACGCACCCGTTCCCGCTTCGCCCGCCCCGCAGCGGTCAAGCCGCCGCCATCCGCGTACCTCATATCCATGGAGTAGCGAAAGGATCATCACTTGTCACCCCCTCAAGACAACCTCAGAAGCGTCCGGAGGACGTGGCCCAGCTCATCCAGGACCTGTACGCGGCCCAGGGCGCCAGCCTTGATCCGGCCGCTGAGGCTGCTCTCGCCAAGGCCGCCGAGTACTCGCTGAGCCGACTGTGGCACGGCTACACCTCCATGCTGGAAGGCTTTGCCCGGCCGGTCGGCGCTCAGCGTCAACTCGCCCGCGCGGAAAGCCTGTTCGCCAGCGTGACGGACCTCCCGGTCGGTGTGGCGGACGACCCTGGGCGGATCGAGGAGGTGATCCGTCGCGCGGGGCAGGAGATCTGCCGCACCTACGGGGACAACGACTTCGGCAGGGACCGGCTGGACCGTGCCGGGCGTGCCGAAGCCGGACTTGGCGAGCTGTCCAAGCGCCAGTACAACAAGCGCTTCCGGCTGCTCTGTCGGATGGAGGCCAAGTTGGCGCGGCTCATCCACGAGCGGCGCCGCCATGAGGTCACCATCACGGGCAAGGGCGCGTTCGCCCACACGCTGCCGTACGAGCTGTTTGCCGCTGACCAGGACACCGCGGCTTTCGTCGCGTACGTCACGGCACGGGGATACATGCGCAGCGTTTTCACCAACGGCAGGCAGCGGCAGGTGTACGACGAGGTCGCCGACGCGCTGTACGGGCGACTGCGGGCCCACCCGGAGCAGACCCGTTGGTACGCGGTCGCGCACGTGCATCCGACGGCGGACGTGCTGGGGAGGCTGTCCGACGAGGAGCTCAACCAGCTGCTGACCCGCTGGACCCGCTTCCTGCGGGAGGTGGCCGGGCTGCTGGAGGACGCCTGGGATCGCTGCCCGCTGGAGCGCGACAGCATGATCGTGCGCCGGGGCAACGACTCGTCGACCTGGAACCAGGCCGCGCAGGCATGGAACACGGCGCGGGCGCACTGGTTGGCGCTGCTGACCGAGCTGGGCCGGACGGATGTCCTGGACCGGATCTGCCCCGGCAAGGTGCCGCGCCTGATGGCGGCCGATGTGGCGTACTGGCACCGCAGGAGCAAGGGTGGGCTGCACCCGGACACCTATGTGTGGGCAGAGCTGCCGCTGCCATGGGAAGTGCTGCGTGGGGAGAAGGAGTGTCCGCGCTCGCTGGTCGAGGAGGTCTGCGCCCGGCATGGCGTGGACCCGGTGGCCGGCGCCTGGACCGGCCCCGGACCGGCGGCCGAGGCCGTCGCCTTCCGTCGGACGCCCGAGCTCGTGCACGGGGTCGCCGTCGCGGATCCCCTGATGGCCAGCGCCCTCCGGTCGGCCGGGGTCTTCTCGGGTAAGGGCAAGGTTGCCGCCGCACAGGAGTGGTTGTAGCACCGGCATGGCCGCCCTTTCGCCCTCCGCAGCAAACCAGTTGACCCTCCGGTCGGCGCCAGCGATGATCGACGGCGGCGACGAGGAAGCTCTGCGGCGGAGCGCCCGGCTCTGATCCCGAGTGGACGCAGGTTCGAATCCTGTCCTCGTCGCCGCTTTGATCCTTGCCGGAGCCTGCACGAATGTGGCAAGTTGATCGAACACGGGGGACCTGTCGGCCTGATGATTACTGCCGATCCGTTGACCGACGCAGACCTCGCTGACATCCAGGAGCGTGCCGACGCCGCGACCCCAGGTCCCTGGTACGTGCAACAACTCGACGACGAGTTCGCCATGAGTCTCGTGGCCATCAGCACCGTTGCCGATATTGGTCTCGGGGAACGCTGGCCGGACTTCGACCACCACCACATCGCGGCCGCCACGCTCGTCCAGCAGCCTCGGCGCGTCGACATCGCCGAGATCGGTAGCCCGCGACGCAGGATCCGTGGGGGTGCGCCGGGCGAGGCACCGCGCCACCACGGAAGTGATCACTGGAGAGCGGGATGCCGGGAAACTGGCGCGTCCCGTTCGGGAAGGGGCCGTCGGAAAAGGACCCGAACCACGGGCACCTCGTCGGCGGCCTACTTCACTTGAAGCGGCGGGGACTGGAAACGGAGCATCACGCCACCGCGCCAGTCCCCGACCCTACTTAGGCGATGTCGGTGGGGTCCTTGACATCCGTCAGGTCGGTTTGCGGCCCGTTGTCCGCCTGCTCGCCGCCGTTCAGCACCGGCTGCCAGTAGTTCCAGGCCGTGTCACCGACGGTGTCGCCGATCCAGCTCATGTCGGCGGGAGCGGTGTCACCCTGGTAGGTGAAACCGCTCATCACCTGGTTGTAGGCGTCCTCGGCACCGTCCGGAACCGTGTTCTGCGCTGGCAGGATGCCCCAGAAGTGGTTGCCCGAGTAGTCCCGATTGGCCATCTGCTGGGAGGTCGAGTCGTTGGGGTTCAGGTAGAAGACGGCGTCCGGCGCTTCGTTGTAGTAGGAGTTGTTCTTGAACGTGTAGGTCTGGCCGCTGGTGAACTCGGGCTCCGTACGCAGGAAGGTCTCCCAGATCAGCTGCGGAGCACCGCCGGTTTGGGTGCGGTCGGGGTTGACGTAGTTTGGGTGGGTGTCGGGGTACTCGACCTCAGGAACCGGCTTGGCCCAGAACGCGTTCTCCTCGATCGCCACTCCCTTGAAGGAGTAGTTGAGGTTGACCGTCCGCCCGCGTCCGGCAACGTCGATGTTGTTGGCGATGACGATCCCGTCGTCCGTGCTCCTGGTACAGAGCGTGACCAGGCCGTAGTGGTTGTCGTGGGAGTAGTTGTTGCGCCAGATGGTGTTCGGGCTGTCGAGGTCGGGGTCGAACGCGGCTCCGTCCTTGAAGCTGCCGTCGCCGGTCTCCCACGCATTGTTGTGGGAGACCTCGTTGAACTCCACGTCGACACCGTTGACGAACGAGGTCATGATCGAGTTCCCCGCTCCGACGCGGTCCGAGGTGTCGTGCACGTTGTTGTCGCTGAACGTGCCGCCCTGCATCATCCGCAGGATCGCGGCGTTCTTCGCCGTGTCCGAGATCTCGTTGTTGTTGATCTGGACGTTGGTGAACTGCACGTTCTCCCAGGACATCCCGTTGAGGGTGGAGCCCGCTTCGGGCCGGAGCCCATTGGGGTGGATGCCGTCGAGCCACACTCCGGTCTGGTCGACGTGCTCGATCCGGCTGTTTGTCAGCTGGATGTCGTCGAAGCGGGCCGGGGTTCCGTCCGTCCCGAGACTCTTGTCGATCACGAAGCCGACGCCGCCGTTGCCCTTCGTCTCGTTGCTGTCGCCGTCTCGCCCGTACTGGCCGTCGATGTCGTGGATGTAGAGGTTGTTGAGGTAGATGTGCCGGAACGTGCGGTCCTCGGGCGTGGCGTTCGTGGCCACGTTGTCCACCACGACCTCGACGCCCTGTCGGAGCTTCCGCGCCGTTAGGTCGGCCGCCTCGTCCTCCGGCGTGTCCGTCCGGACGACAGGGGTTTCCGGGTCGCGGAAGGTGATCTCGAGGCTGCTGATCTCGTAGCCCTCGACGTTCTCCAGCAGGACGGCGGCGCCCGTTGCGTCGTTCGAGTCGGCCTTGATGACCGGACGCGTCCCGGTGCCGTAGTGGGTGATCTTGATGGGCTGGTCGGGTGTGCCGGACTTGGTGAGTTTCAACTGGCCCGGGAAGGTGTCGCCGGCCTTGAACTTCACGGTGTCGCCGGGCTGCAGTGCCGCGGCGCTGACCTTGCCCAGGGTCTTCCAGGCGTCGTCCGGCGACAGGCCGCAGTTCGCGTCATTGCCCCCATCGGCGTCGACGTAGAAGACCCGGGGCTCGGCGGCCCGGCTTTCCTGCGCCCAGCCGGGGATCGCGGTGGACATGAGTGCGGCGACCAGGATGGCGACTACGGCACCGAACCGCCGCGCTCCTCTGGGCTTACGGAGACGCTTCGACACGGGTGGCTCCATTCATTGCGAATCAGCAAGGTGGCCGGACTCTACGCACAGACGGCCTCTGCCATCAAGAGAATGAACCGTGTTCATATGCATGAACGGATGCCTCGTTGCCCCACCTTGCGGCGCCTCACTCAAATTCGCACTTCGTGATGGTCTGCCAGCGGAGCGGGCGGACCATTTCGCGTTCTGCGACTGAGGGCGGGCAGGGCGGCGGCCGGAGTGTCGCCTCGGGTGGCGCCCGGTTCCACGGCTCCGGGTCAGGTGGTGCTGTCGTCGGGACAGGGAATCTGCTGGTCAGCCCGGAGCCTTGCCGCCAGCCAATGAGTATGCCGGGAGTCGGCGACATGCTTGGCGCTGAGTTCGTCGCCCCCACCGCCGGCGACATGGCCGCCTTCGACAGCCCCGACCGCCTTGCCGGCCTGGCGCCCGCCCCCCGCGACAGCCGGAAGACCAGCGGCACTATGCGCAGGCCCTGCCGCTACAGCCGAAGACTCCTCCGGATGTTCTACGTCTCCGCCCAGGTCGCCATCGTGCACTGCCCCGTCTCCAAGGCCTTCGGGTAAGCGCGACGAGGGGAAGACCAACAAGCAGCCCGTCCTGGCGCTCGCCAGGCGACGCCTGTACGTGCTCTGGGCGCTCATGCGCGACGGCTGGGCCTTCGAGGCAGCCGCACTCCAAGACATTGCCGCAGCGCGATGATGTTGTCACGAGACGTCACCACCCCGGCTTGACAACATTATTGGGAATCCATATGACATCGGGCAGCGTGCCGTGCAGCTCCCGGCGATCCTGGCCGACTGGATCGCCGAGCTGGTTCGCGAGGAGACCCGGAAGCTCGACATGACCGGCGCTCCCGCCGATCCCGAGGACGAGTTTCTCCGTCACCGGCGGCTGGTGGAGGAACGCTCCGCCCGCCGCGGCAGCGCCGGCCACCGTCAAGGGCGACACCAACACCGGCGTCCGCGGCCTCCGCGCACCCGGCGGAGACGGCCGGAACGCTGCCGCGCCGGTGGGGAGCGCGGGGTGGTTGACCCATGTCTGGCCGCGCGCCGTGTCGGCTGCGCTCTTCCGGGAGTGCTTGTGGCCGCCGTGACTCCCGCGCGTTTCGGACGCCGTGGACCTATTGACCACTACTGGGAAGGCGTCTAGCCTGCCGGATTACACAGATGAGGACGGCGTTCACATATATAGACGCCCTCGGTTCGCGCCCCTCCACCACGGGTCATGCGCGTTCATCAACTAGGAGTTCATGTGGGTCCGTTGGACTGGGCCGCGCTCGGCGGCTACTTCGTTGTGATGCTGGTGATCGGTGTCTGGTCGCACCGCCGGATCAGCACGGTGAGTGACTACTTCACCGGTGGCGGTCGGATGCCGTGGTGGCTCTCCGGCATTTCCCACCACATGTCCGGCTACAGCGCGGCGGTGTTCGTCGCCTACGCGGCGGTCGGCTACTCGTACGGAGTCACGATCTACGTGTGGGCCTTCCTACCGCTGGCCATCGCCACCGGGATCGGCTCCTGGCTCTTCGCCCCCCGCTGGAACCGGCTGCGGCTGCGCTACCAAGTCGCCTCTCCCCTGGAGTACTTGGCCAGGCGCTACGGCATCGCCACCCAGCAGGCCCTGGCCTGGAGCGGCACGCTGCTGAAGATCTTCGACGTCGCCGCCAAGTGGACGTCGGTCGCCGTGCTCCTCAACGTCTTCACCGGCATCCCCACGACCACCGGCATCCTGCTGACCGGCGCGGTCACCCTGCTCTACTGCACCGCCGGCGGCCTGTGGGCCGACGCCCTCACCGACCTGGGGCAGTTCGTCATCCAGGGCATCGCCGCACTCACCATGGTCGGCGCGGTCATCGGCAAGCTCGGCGGGCTGTCCGCCCTGGGCACCATCTGGCACCGCCTGCCCGCCGGCCACACCGACCCGCTGACCGGTCCCTACACCGCCGGCTTCCTCGGCGCCTACCTCATCGTCAAGCTCTTCGAGTACAACGGCGGCATGTGGAACCTGGCCCAGCGCTACATGGCAACCGAGACCCCGCGGGCCGCACGCCGGGCCGCCGGACTGTCGGCAGTGCTCTACCTCATCTGGCCGGCGGTGCTGCTCTTCCCGTCGATCGTCGCCCCGCTGGTCATGCACCAGGTGGCCCACCCGCAGCAGGTCTACGCCCTGATGAGCGAGCAGCTCCTGCCGGCCGGCCTGGTGGGCCTCACGCTCGCGGGCATGTTCTCCCACACCATGGCCATGGCCTCCTCGGACGCCAACGCCGTCGCCGCGGTGGTCACCCGCGACATCCTGCCCGTCGTCTCCCGCCGGACCGCCGGGCTCAGCGCCAAGGCCGGACTGCAGGCCGCCCGGGTGTGCACCGTCGTGTTCATCGCGGTCAGCATGCTCGTCGCGATCGAGTCCGACCACCTCGGCGGGATCCTCGGGATCATCGTGGGCCTGGTGGCAGCGGTGATGGGGCCGATCTCCATCCCGATGCTGCTCGGTCTGCTGCCGGCCTTTCGACGCAGCGGCTCCCGCGCGGCACTGGCCTCCTGGGCGCTGGGGCTGACCGCCTTCTTCGTCGTCAGGTACGGCGTCACCAGCCCCAGCCAGACGCTCGTCATCGTCGCCCCGCTGCTGACCTCGCTGCTGAGCTACGTGACGCTCGGCCTGCTGCTGCCCGAGCGGCGGGAGACGACGGACGAGCTCCTGGCGGCCCTCGACAGCGACGGGCGGCCCGAGGGCCAGCCGGCCGGTGTGCTCGGCACCGCGTGACCCCTCCACCCACGAACGTTCAGTATACTGAACGCCATACCGCCAGGCAGATCGATGCCAGGACACCACAGGCTGAAAGGGTTCGTCCCATGCCCTCGCCGACCGGCACCGCACAGGTGAAGTCCGCCGTTCGCACCGTCGAACTGCTGGAATACTTCGCCAGTAATACCGGGATGCACAGCCTAGGCGATCTGCATGAGCGGACCGGCTACCCGAAGAGCAGTCTGCACATGCTGCTGCGCACCCTGAGTGAGTTGGGCTGGGTAGAGACCGACTCCACCGGCACCCGCTACGGCATCGGGGTCCGCGCCCTGCTGGTGGGCAGCTCCTACATCGACGGTGACCCGGTGGTGGCGGCGGCGAGGTCGGCGCTCGACCAGCTGGCCGAGAGCACCGGCGAGACCATCCACCTGGCGCGGCTCGACGGCACCGATGTGGTCTACCTGGCCACCCGGCCCTCGCAGCACAGTCTGCGCCCGGTCACCAGGATCGGTCGGCGGCTGCCGGCCTACGCCACCTCGCACGGCAAGGCGCTGCTGGCGACGCACTCCGACGAGCAGATCCGCCAGCTGCTGCCCGATCGCCTCGAGCCGATTACCGAGCACACGCACACCGACCGCGAGAAGCTGATCGCCGAGCTGCACCTGATCCGGGAGCGGGGCTTCGCAACGGACCGTGAGGAGAACACGGTGGGCGTGCGGTGCTTCGGAATGGCCATCCCCTACCGGAGCCCGGCCAGGGACGCGGTGAGCGTGTCGGTCCCCGTCGCCCGGCTGACACCGGCCCGGGAGGCGATGATCCAGGAGGCCCTCTTCGACGCCAAGGAGCGCCTGGCGCTGGCCACGCGCCACCTCTGAGGCGCCGCCCTGCGGACGCTGGCACCGGGGCCCTGGGCGGCGGAGCCAAGGTGGACCACCCCGTCGGGGCGGTTCAGAGGCTGGTACAGCCACACCTCGTCGAAGCGCGGGTGCCCGATGGCGATGGCGTTCGGAGCCGGGCGTACTCGTGGAAGCCGAGGGCCTCGTACAGGGCCGCGGCAGCGTGGTTGTTGCCACGCACGCGTAGTCGCAGGTGCTCTAGGCCCGTTGCTCGTGCCCGCTCGACGAGGGCGGTGGTCGCGGCCCGGCCGAGACCCATGCCCTGGGCCCCGGGATGCGCCATCACCTTGGAGATTTCGGCCCGGTGGCTCAGGATCGGCTCGTGGTCGCGGCGCCAGGTCCCGAGACCTCGTATCTCTCCGTCGACGTGGGCAACGCACAGTGCGGCGTTACCGCACGCCGACTCCCGAAGCACCGTGTCGAGCCAGCGCTCACACGCCGCTGTGGGCTGGTCGACCCAGCCCACAGCGCCACCCGTGCCCACGACTGCGGCGATCACACGGTGGACGCCCTCCGCCAGGCGGTCGGACAGCTCGACGGGGAAGGGGAGCTCGACGTCGGGGGCATTCGGGGCCTCCTCGGTGGTACCGGCTGCCGAGAGGCAAGGGGCTGGCGAGTGCGCGGTGGGCGGACGGCGCAGACCAGATGCGGACGCGCCGGGGGCGGCCGGGACGTGGCCCAGAACGCTATCCGCACGGCTCAGTCGGCCGACGGTTCTACCCGGAGATTGCGGGCTGTGGTGGTCAGGGCGGTGAGGGCGGCGAGCCCCTCGGTGCCCGCCAACCCCAGGTGGTACAGGTGCAGTTCGGTGGCACCGGCCGCCGCGAGACGGCCGGCGGTAGCGGCGGCCGGTGCCGGACCGAGGCGGTCGTGCCGCAGGTAGCCGCCGATACCGGTGCCGGGCACGGCCCGCTCGCGCAGCGCCGCGACGGTCGCCGCCCCCGCGTCGATCCCGTCCCAGCAGGTGCCGACCAAGGCGTCCGCAGCCGGCCCCGCATCGTCGGCGACGGTGCTGAACGCGCCCGTTGCCCACGGATCCGGGGAGGCGTGCACGGTGATCCGGACGCCGGGCTGGGTCGTGCGCGCGGCGGCGATGGCACGTCGGCGGAAGCCGGCGGTCAGTGCGGTGCGCTCTGCTCGCACGGCGTCGGCCTGCTCGCCCAGTACCTCCGTCACGTCCTGGTGGAGCGGTGCGCCCGGCGAGCAAGCCGCGCGCACCCGGGCGGCCAGCTCCGCGCTGTCCAGGCCGGCGGCGGCGTGCCGGGCCCGGCAGGCTCGGCAGAAGCACAGTGACAGCAACTGACGTTGCAGCGGCGTCCACTGGGCGAACTCGGTCTTGTCGTGGTGCCCGCCGTGGTCCACCCCGAGCGGTCCGCAGGCCTCCAGCACCACGCCCTCGCTCTGCGCCAGTGCCACGACCTCGCCGACCAGCGTCTCGGCGTACTCGGCCACTTGCTCGGCGGCCGGGCACAGCGCGTACTCGTACGCGTCGCCGAAGGCGTTGCGGACGGTGAGTTGAGGGTGGGCGCGGCCGAGTGCGCTGTTGTGGGTGACGACGGTCCAGGCGTGCACCGGAAGCCCGCGCAGGAGGTCGCGGGCGCGGCCGTACGGGTCCGCAGCCCGCATCCAGTGCGGCTGACGCGGCACCAGGCCTCGTCCCCGCCAAGCTTTCTGACGTACCGGCAGGTAGAGGGCGGCGTGCTCGGCGTTGACCAGGCGGTGGGCCGGGTGCAGCGGGGTGGCGGCCCTGGTGGAGTGGTAGGCGGCCGCGAGGGCGATCGCGTCCGTGCCGACGGCGCGCACGCGGTCGACGGCGTCCGGATCGCCCTCCACGTCCCATGGGTACAGGTACCCGACGGTCGTCACCACCGGGGCTTCACCAGTTCGTACGCCGGGTCGATGCTGCGCATGTAGCCGGTGTCGTCGCGGTTGCGGATGCCGCAGTCCAGGTACTGCCGGTGCAGGCGGGCGAGCGCGTCCCGGTCGAGCTCGACGCCCAGGCCGGCTGCGGCGGGCACCGCGACCGCGCCGTCCTTGAAGGACAGAGTGCCCGGAACGATCACGTCCTCGTCCTCGCGCTTCCACGGCCAGTGGGTGTCGCAGGCGTAGGTGAGGTTGGGGGTGGCGGCGGCCAGGTGGACCATCGCGGCCAGGCTGATGCCCAGGTGCGAATTCGAGTGCATGGACAGCCCCAGCCCGAAGGTCTCGCAGAGGCCGGACAGCAGCTTGGAACGGTGCAGTCCGCCCCAGTAGTGGTGGTCCGACAGGATGACGCCGACGGACCTGGCGCGCACGGCGGGTTCGACGTCGTCGAAGCCGACCACGCACATGTTGGTGGCCAGTGGCATGGTGGCGTGGCGGGCGACCTCGGCCATGCCGTCGATGTCCGGCGTCGGGTCCTCCAAGTACTCGACGACTCCGGTGAGTTCGGCCGCGACCCGGGCGGAGGCCCCAGGGGTCCAGGCGGCGTTGGGGTCAAGGCGCAGCGGGATGGCGGGGAACGCCTCGCGCAGTGCCCGGATCGCGGCGATCTCCTCGTCCGGTGGGAAGACGCCGCCCTTGAGCTTGATCGCGGTGAAGCCGTAGCGGTCGACCATGGTGCGGGCCTGCGCAACGATGCCCTGGGGGTCCAGCGCCTCGCCCCACTCGTCGGGCTGCTGCCCGGGGTGGGCGGCCCACTTGTAGAAGAGGTAGGCGCTGAACGGGACGGCCTCGCGGACCGCGCCGCCGAGCAGGTCGCACACCGGGCGGTCCAGCAGCTTGCCCTGGATGTCCAGGCAGGCGACCTCGAAGGGCGAGAAGACCCGGTCGACGGTGCCGCCGCTGGTGATCGACCCGGTCAGGCCGTGGGCGTCCGCGCCGGTCTGCCCGCCGAGGGCCGAACGAACCCTGGTCCGCAGCGAGTTCAGCGCGAAGACGTCCAGGCCCGTGATGGCCTCGGCGGCTTTGTGCAGGCGGGCCAGGTGGCCCTCGTCGGCAAAGGTCTCGCCCAGGCCGATGACTCCCGCGTCGGTGGCGACCTCCACGATCGCGCGCAGGGCGTACGGCTCGTGCACGCCGACCGCGTTGAGCAGCGGCGGGTCCCGGAAGGCGACCGGGGTGATGGTGACGGCGGTGATCACTGCGGCGGTCATGCGGCGCTCCGGTCCGCGATCAGGGCCAGGCCGGTCTCGATGATCTGGCTGAGCCGCTCGAGGTGCTCGGGCGCGGGGTCCACCAACGGCGGTCGGACGGAGCCGGCGGGCAGCCCACGCAGGCCGACAGCGGCCTTCACCAGCGAGACGGCATAGCCGGGCACTTCGTCGCGCAGGGCGACCAGCGGGTGGAAGAAGTCCTTCAGGAGGCGGTCGGCGAGCTCGGTGTCGCCGCTGGTGACGGCCTCGTAGAAGGCCACCGAGATCTCGGGGGCGAAGCAGAACACCGCCGAGGAGTAGAGCTCGACGCCGATGCCCCGGTAGGCGGGCACGGTCGCCTCGGCCGTGGGCAGGCCGTTGAAGAACTGGAACTCCTTGCCAGAGCCGTCCAGTTCCTCGCGCACGGCGAGGACGATGCGGGAGAGCCGTTCGAGGTCGCCGATGCCGTCCTTGAAGCCGGTGACGGTCGGAATCTTGGAGACGGCGACGGCCGTGGCCGCGTCGTACACCGCGTTGGCACGGTTGTAGACGATGAGCGGGAGCTCGGTGGCGGCGGCCACCGCCTCGGTGTAGACCACCAGGCCGGCGCCCGGGGAGCGCACCAGGTACGGCGGCAGCATCAACAGGCCGTCGGCACCGGCCTGCTGAGCGGTCCGGGCGTACTCGACGGCCAGCGGCAGCGGGCCGCCGGTGCCGGCGTAGACCGGCAGCCGGCCCGCGACCACCTCGACCGCCGCCGCGACCACCTGCTGGTACTCCTGCGGGGAGAGCGCGTGGAACTCGCCCGTCCCACAGGCGACGAAGACGCCACCCGGCCCGGCCTCGATTCCGCGCTCCAGGTGCGCCCGCAGGGCGACCAGGTCGACGGCGCCCTCGCTGTCGAACGGGGTCACCGGGAAGAAGAGAACACCGTCAAGCACTGCCATCCCACCTGCATTCATATATATGGACAATGAACATACTTGCGAACGTTGATGAGAACCGTAAGACTCTCCTCCGACCCCGTCAAGGCAACACGGGGTCCGGCGAGCGGAGCCCACACCCCTCGTGGCATGCATCGGAAGAGGACACCGCGAATGTCTCAACGCATCCTGGTCACCGGAGCGGCCGGTCTGGTTGGCGCTTTCCTGCGCTCTCGCTTGGCCCGTCCCGGCAGGACCCTGCGCCTGCTGGACACCGCACCCCAGGCCCCGGTCGCACCCGGCGAAGCCGTCGAACTGATCCAGGGCTCGGTCACCGACGCGGACGCCATGGCCGCGGCCTGCACGGACGTCGACGCCGTGGTGCACCTGGGCGGCCTGAGCACGGAGCAGGCCTGGGAGGAGATCCTCCGCACCAACATCCACGGCACGTACGTCGTCCTGGAGGCCGCGCGCCGGGCCGGCGTCCCGCGCGTGGTCTTCGCCAGCAGCAACCACGCGGTGGGATTCCGCCCCAACGACGGCACCACCGCGCCCGATTACGCCTTCCCCGCCCCCGACACCCTCTACGGGGTGGGGAAGGTGGCCGGGGAGGCACTGGGCAGCCTCTATCACCACCGCTACGGCCTGGACGTGGTCTGCCTGCGGATCGGCTCCTGCTTCGAGCGCCCCAAGGACACCCGGATGCTCGCCACTTGGCTCTCCCCCGACGACTGCGCCCGCCTCGTGGAGGCCTCGCTAGCCGTCCCGGCGCCCGGGTTCCGGATCGCCTGGGGTGTGTCCGCCAACACCCGCGGCTGGTTCAGCCTGGCCGAAGCCCGCGCGCTCGGCTTCGATCCGCAGGACGACGCCGAACAGTACGCCGCCGACGTCCCCGAGCAGGACGACCCGCACGCCCACCGCTACCTCGGCGGGCCATTCTGCTCACCCGCCCTCGACCAGCCCCTGCCGCAGCCGGAGGAGAACCGATGACCCACCAGCCACACGTCCAGGGCTACGACCCGCGCACCGGCGAGCCCGCAGGCGACCCCGTGCCGGCCGACACCCCGCAGGACGTCGACCGGGCTGTCACGGCCGCCCGGCAGGCCGGCCTCGCCTGGGCGGCGCTCCCCGGTCGGCGGCGTGCCGAGGCCCTGGAGGCGGTGGCCGATGCCCTGGACGCCGCCCGGGACACGCTCGCGGCCGTGGCCGACACCGAGACCGCCCTCGGCCTGCCTCGGCTGACCGGCGAAATCGCGCGCACCACCGGCCAGTTGAGGATGTTCGCCGACGCCGCCCGGACCGGCGCCTTCGCCGACGCCATCCTCACCCCCGCCGACCCCGCCACCGGCCGCCCCGACATCCGCCGCATGCAGCACCCCGTCGGTCCGGTCGCCGTCTTCACCGCCAGTAACTTCCCGTTCGCGTTCTCCGTGGCCGGCGGCGACACCGCCTCCGCGCTGGCCGCCGGCTGCCCGGTGGTGGTCAAAGCGCACGAGGCACATCCACACACCTCGCTCGCCACGGCGGCCGTCGTCACGGCGGCACTGGAGAAGGCCGGAGCACCGCATGGGCTGCTCCAGCTTGTCTTCGGCCGCGAAGCGGGCGCCCCACTGGTCACCCATCCCGCGATCAAGGCCGCGGGCTTCACCGGTTCGCTGGCCGGCGGTCGCGCCCTGTTCGACCTCACCCAGCAGCGCAGCGAGCCGATCCCCTTCTACGGCGAACTAGGCAGCGCCAACCCAGTGGTCGTGCTGCCCGGTGCGGCCCGCGAGCGCACCAGTTTCATCGCCCAGGGGTTCGCCGCCTCCCTCACCCTCGGGACCGGTCAGTTCTGCACCAACCCGGGCCTGCTCTTCGTGCCCGAGGACGACGGCCTGCTGGAGGCCCTCGCCGCAGCCGTCGGCGGCACCACCGGCGGGCCGATGCTCTCCGAACGCATCCGCGACGGCTACCGCAGCCGCACCGACCAGGCCCCGTCCGGCACCCGCCTGCTGGCCACCGGCAGCGCCGGCGACGGCGCCTGGGCCGTGACCCCCACCGTCTGGCGAACGACCCTCGACGCCTTCCGCGCGCACGCCGAGGAGCTCGCCGAGGAGACCTTCGGCCCGGCCTCCGTGGTGGTCACCTATCGCGAACCGGCCGATCTCGCCCCGGTGCTGGCCACTCTCCCAGGCAGCCTAACCGCATCGATCCACGCCGCCGACACGGATCTTGACGCAGCATCAGTTCTCACGCCGGCCCTGCGCGAGCGAGCCGGCCGGCTGGTCTTCAACGGCTGGCCCACCGGAGTCGCGGTCAGCTGGGCCATGCACCACGGCGGACCCTGGCCCGCGACCACGGCCGCCGGCTTCACCTCGGTCGGCCTCACCGCGGCACGCCGCTGGCTTACTCCGGTCGCCTACCAGGACTGGCCGCACGACCTGCTGCCGCCCGAGCTTCAGGACGCCAACCCGCTCGGAATCCAGCGCCTCCGCGAAGAGCGGAAGAGCGGCTGATCCGCCGGCGAGCGGCGGTGCCCGCCACAACGCCAACGGCTGGACGGAATAGGTCTTCGCCCATCCTGGTGGACAGGCGCAGGGTGCGCCGCAGGACCTCGGTGTGGTCGGCCTCGCCGCGCAGCCCGGTCTCGGCGAGCAGCCGCAGCGAGGCGGCGGGGGTGCGCAGGTCGTGGGCGGCGTCGGTGAGGAACGCCTCCTGCTGGTCGAGTGCGGTGAGCGCCGGGCGGACCGCCCGTGCGGCGAGCAGTCGGCCGACCACCGCGGTCACGGCGGTCAGGACGGCGCAGGCGCCCGCGATCACCAGGGTCAGCCGGTCGTGCGCGGCCTTGCCGTCGGTGATGTCGGTGGCCGCGACGAGGACACCGCTGACGGTGTCCTCGGGCGGGGGCACGAACGGCTGGGCGAACAGCCGGACCGTGCGCCCGTGCGGGGTGTCGGTGGTCGCCCGGACGTCGTCCGAGCGTGCCGCGGCCACGTCGGCCAGCGCCTTCACCTGGTCGGGCGTCACCGTGAGACAGGGCCGGTGCGCCTGGGCGGCCACGGTCAGCTGGGTCGGGGAGCCGGTGAACAGGGTCACGGCGGGGCAGTCGTAGCCGCCCTCGTTGGGGTCCGGGTACAGCAGCTCGCCCGTGTCGCCGGTGCTCAGCTCGGCGAGGCCTTCGCGGACCCGCACCTTCAGGTCGGCGTCGACCTGCCCGCGCCAGGAGATGTCGTCCGCGTGGACGGCGAGGGCGGCCATGCCGAGCAGGGCGGCGGCGCTGGTGAGGGTGAACAGCAGGGTGATGTGGCGGCGGAGCCTGCGGATCCGGCCCGCCGGCGTCGGCGGACTCATCCGCGCTCCTCGTCGACGTGACCCGGAGCGGAGGGCCCGGCCCCCTCCAGTCGGTAGCCGACGCCCCGCACGGTGTGGATCCGAGGCGGATCGCGGTGATCGTCGACGGCCGCGAAGTCCTCCATCGGGTCGGCCGCCGTGTCGCGCGCGGTGAGGAACAGCTGCGGCGCCGTCCGCCCCTCACACCGCATGCCCTGCACGGACCCGGTGGAGTCGTCGGAGGGCAGCATCCGGTCGAACACGACGCAGCCGTCCTCGGTGACGAAGAGCATTCCGCCAGCCGCCGGACGACCGGACGTCACGTCGACGGCCGGACCCCCGCCGCGCAGCGCCGCGACGACGGCGAACCGCAGATCCTCGCCGTCCTCGACCACCGGTACAGGCCCACCGGGCGCCCTGAGAAGACCTCGCCACGCCCCGGCGGCGCGTCCCGCGTTCAGCAGAGCCGTGGCAGGTAGGCAGTCGGCGGCACGGCGACCGGGCGTGCGGTCGATCATCGGTGGCACCGTTCTTCCGCTGTCGGCAACAGTGACGAGGCGCTCTCCTGCGGGGGAACCGAAGAGCGCCTTGTGACGTCCGGTAGTTTCGCCGGACCAACGTGAGGATTCGATGAGGGCCCCGGCCACACCGGACCTCTTCCGGATGGCGATCCGCTCCTCCCGCCCGGCACCCCGGACCCGACCGTCACCGACCACACCGGCGCGGTGCACGTGATGCCGCCGATCGTCCGCACAACGGCCGGGACGATCCTGGCCGTTGAAGCCGCCGCCGACACGACCTGTCGGCTGTTCCCCGCCCGTTGACGGGAATTCTCGATGAGGTGGACGGGCCGGTCGGAGTCGTGGGTGCGGTCCGGGGTCCCGGAAGGTTGACGAGGGGCGTCGCCGAAGAGCATGGCGGACCGATCGTGAGGATTCGATGAGGTCGCCCGCCGCCTCCCGGAAGCTGAACCACCGGCAACAGAAGGAGAGTTGACCGCAGGAGGAAGGCCGCTATCGTTGGCCGCCGTGCGTGTACTGGTGGTGGAGGACGATGAGGATCAGCGGTTCGCCGCTGCGGCCGCGCTGCGCTGGGACGGCTTCGCGGTCGACGAGGTCACTGACCTGCCGGCGGCGGCCGAGGCGCTGCGGGGCGTCAGGTACGACTGCGCGGTCCTCGACCGGCTGTTGCCGACCGGTGACGCCGTCGACCTCGTGCAAAAGCTGCGGCGCCGTGGTGACGCGGTGCCCGTGCTCTTCCTCACCGTGCTCGACGGGATCGCCGACCGGGTGGAGGGGTTCGACGCGGGTGGGGACGACTACCTGGTGAAGCCGTTCGCGGCACCCGAACTGGTGGCCAGGGTGCGGAGCCTGTGCCGGCGGGCCGGGAGCGTGCGGCTGCCCCTGTACCGGGTCGCCGATCTCGCCGTCGACACCGCGCGCCGCGAGGTGCGCCGGGGCGGGGTGCTGCGGCTGCTGACCGCGAAGGAGTACGCGGTGCTGGAGGTCCTGGTGCTCCAGGCGGATCAGGTGGTGACGCGGGCGGAGCTGACCGAGCGGTGCTGGGACGGCCGGACCGAGCCGCAGTCCAACGTGGTCGACGTCGTGATGTCCCAGGTGCGCCGCAAGCTGGGCAATCCGCCGCTGATCCACACGGTGCGCGGGGCGGGCTTCCGGCTGGCGGGCGGCGACGGTCCGCGCTGACCGACCGCCGGTGCCGTAAAGGGCCCTGGTCCTCGCTCCCGGCCATCAGCAGTGCCACGGGAGGCCGGCTCCGGTGCCCGGGAGCGTGCCGAAAAGGGCCTGGTAGAGCGAGCCGTCGACCGGCTCCCCGAGTGGGCCGGACCAGGTCACCGCGGCCTCGGCGTCCTCGGCCCGGACGAGCGTGCGGCCGGCCTCCAGGACGGTGTCCAGGATCGCCCGCTCGGTGTCGGTGGCCGCGGGCTCGACCGGCTCGACCCGGAGTCGGCGGATCCTGCGGGGAGCGGGCGTGGTCACCCGCAGCAGCATCGCGAAGGGGCCGCTCTCGGACAGCACCAGCCGCCACTCGTCGCGCTTCTCGGACAACTTGAGCACCAGATGAGCCGGGCTGCACAGGTCGGTCGGATCGGTGACCCCGACCATGGCGGCCAGGCTTGCGCTCAACCCGCGACGGGCCGCCTCCGCGCCCTCCGGCGCCGTGCGGTCGCCCGGCGGGTGACCGGCACCGGCGTTGCCGACGGCTTCGAGGCAGGCTTCGACCCGCGCCGACCGGTCGTCCTCCCGGGACGGGCCGAGCCGTTCGCGCACGCGGTAGCGGGCCGCACGGATCCTGCATAGTGAGAAGGCCAGATCTTCCGGGTCCTCCTCCTCGTCCGGCAACAGCTCCAGGGCAGCGGTGTAGTACCGCAGCGCTCGCTCGAGGTAGCCGGCCTCGGCCATGCAGTCACCGAGGTCGTCGTACACGGAGCTGCAGCCTCCTTTGCGCGCGTACTTCTCGGCGGCCTCGACCGCGGCCCAGGCCTCCTCCGTGCGGCCCGCGGTGAACAGGGCGGACGCGTAGTCCGGGAGCAGCCACTTCAGCTTTCGGAAGGTGGGGCGGGCCGCGGCCACCTCGTCGAACAGGGCCAGCGCCCGCTCGTGGGAGCCGTCCTCGATCCACTCCCGCGCTGCCAGGCCCAGCGATTCCAGGCGCTCCGTGCCGGTCTCGGTGGCGGCTGAGGCCTCGTATTCCTCGGCAATCTCGGCGGAGGTGTAGCTCAGCGGGCCGAACAGCTTCTGCGTTGGCATGTCGTTGCTCCTATCGGTTTGTCGCGTTTGTTGGGGGGACAGGCCGGGGCGGCGGGTCGCCGACCGGCCCGGTGGACGCGGCGTCAGCGACGCCGGATGCCGCGGGTGGAGGTGCCTCGGCGTTTCGCAGCAGGGAGAACGTCGTACCCGATACTGTTCTTCGCCCGATTCCCCTGGCGCCGCCGCACTTCAACGCCCTGCCGCAGTAGGCCAGGCAGCTGTTGGACGTCAGACTGTACCCGCCCCTTGTGATGCCTCAGAACGTGCCCGTGAAGATGCCGCGCTTCCAACGCCACGGGTGGCCGTCGCCCGGGCTGGGGCTGTAGGCCAGCCAGCCGTACTTCGTCATCTCTCTCCAGGGTGTGCCGGTGGTGAGTCAGGGAAGGCCTTCGGGCCCGGGGGGGGGGGGTGGTGCCCCCGCCCGGGGGCCGCGGGGGGGGGCCCGTGGGCCCACCCCGCGCCCGGGGGGGCCGGGTGCGCCCCCGGCGC
>NZ_JBICZB010000079.1:0-14203 GCF_043201815.1 Kitasatospora sp. NPDC048296 | reverse complement strand
GAGCCTCCTGGCGAGCGGAGCTTGGGGGGGGCGTGGTTGTGTTGCGTCGACCAGCCGCCGGCCCGCCGGGCCCCCCCCCCCCCCCCCCCCCGGGCCCGGGAGTGGCTGGCCGGTGGTCACCAGCCGGCCACTGGGTGCGACGTCAGCGACGCCGGATCCCGCTAATGGGCCCGGGGCGACCGTTGAGCGTCAGGTAGAGTTTCATCCGGTAGCTGCCCTTGACCGGCACGTCCGGGGCGCCGGCCTTCTTCAGCACCCTGCCGCAGTAGGTCACGCAGCTGTTGCTCAGCCGCTTGTACGGCTTCGAGTCCTTGGGCTTCTTTTTGATCTGCTTCTTCGCCCACTTGATGCCCTTGTCCGGATCGGGCACGTGCAACAGGTGCCGCTTGTTCGGGAGCCTCTTCTTGGGGCCCTTGTATTTATAGGCCTTGAGCGTGTGGTGGTTCTTGTGGTCGACCGCGTGGGAACTGAGGGTCTTCTCGGTGCCGCGCACGGTGATCGTGTAGTGCTCGTTCAACGGGTGGCCGTAGTGGTGCGCCTCGGCATTGACCACTCGCCCTCTCCGGTCGAAGCCGGCGCTGACCTTGCTGTAGGCCCGCGGGCTCGCGGCCTTGTGCAGCACGTACGAGGTCACCAGCGACGTGGCTGCCGCTTTGTAGTCGCCGTTGGCGACGTCCTTGATCACCGAGGCGCCGTAGACCGCGGTGTTCGTGACCCGGGCCGCGCGGCCGATGGTGTTGGTGGTGCGCAGGATCTTCGCGGCAACGGACGCACCGCGCAGGGCGATGGCGCCCTCACCGACGATCGGGACGTACGACGCGACCGCCAGGGCGGCCTGACCGCAGCTGCTCCAGCCCGGGTGGGTGGCGCAGCTGACCACGTCGGCGGCGCCGGAGACCTGGTAGGCGAAGTTCAGCCCGGTCTTGGCGGAGTCCCACGGGTGCTCGACCACGTGCGTGACGGTGCTGCTGACCTTGTGCAAGGCCGAGTCCACCCAGTCCGGCCAGTGTCCGTCCGGGTCGGTGAAGGACAGCGGGTTGCCGTCGGCGTACGCGTACCGGTCGAACGCCACGCTCGGGTTGGGGTCCGACCACCACGGGTCCATGCCCTGGACCGCGTAGCGGTCGGGCAGGTCCGAGACGACGTGATCGGGGCTGTAGCTGTCCCGGGAGATGAAGGTGCTGGTCGACGGGTCGTACCAGCGGGACAGCATGTTGACCTTGCCAGTGGTCGGATCGGTCCAGTCGGACTGGTACCCGAGCGCGTGCTTGGCGCCCGAGGTGCCGATCGAGTTGCCGAGCGGGTCGTATGCCGCGGAGTCGGCCAGTGAGGTGCCGGCGGCGGCGAAGCTGCCGACCAGATCGGTGTGCTGGTCGGTCACGGCCACGGTGCCGGTGCCGCCCTGGTTGATCCCGGTGATCGCGCCGCCGGGGTCGCGCGAGTAGCTCGCGACGCCGTCGGAGGCGACCAGGTCGCCGGTGCCCGAGTAGGCCAGGGTAGTCGGGGAACCGGCGGCACCGGTGGTTGCGGTGGTCAGCAGGCGGTCGAACGAGTCGTAGTCGTAGGTCTGCGCGCCGTCGGCCTTCATGCGGTCGAAGGCGTCGAACTGCATGGCCTCGGTGTTCTGCGAACCGTTCGGCGTCTTGCCGGACATGGTGCCGCGCGCGGTGTAGGTGTAGCTCGCGTTGCCGTCCGAGATAAGCCTGTTGCGCGCGTCGAAGCTGAGGTTCTGGCCTCCGATCTGGGTGCGGTTGCCGGACGCGTCGTAGGCGTACGGAACGGTGGTGGTGCCGTTGTTCCAGGAGGTGAGGCGGGCGGTCTGGTCGTAGGTGTAGGTGTTGTTGGCCGCCGCGGCGAAGCCCGTGGTGGCCTTGGCGGTCAGCTGGTCGTCCAGGTTGTAGCTGTAGGCGATCGACGAGACCGCGGCGCCGCCGGCGGTGCTGACCGTGTCGCTGGTCAGCCGGTGCAGCGGGTCGTAGCCGAAGGCACGGGTGTTGTTGCCGGTCCCGTAGGTGATACCGATCGGCTGGGAGTCCTTGTCGTAGGTGTAGCCGGTAGTGGTTCCGGCGGCCGGGTCGGTCATGCCGGCTAGGCGGCCGGCCTGGTCGTAGGTGTAGCCGGCGGTGCCCGCGGCGTCGGTCCGGGTGGTCATCCTGCCGTCGCCGTCGAAGGCGAAGGAGGAGGCGCCGGACGGACCGGTGGCGGACAGCAGGTGGCCGCGGTCGTTGTAGCTGAACTGGTTGTCCTGGCCGGGGGTGCCGGCCGAGGTGATCCGGCCCATCAGGTCGTAGCCGAAGGTGTGGTCACGCGTGGTGGCCTCGGCGCCGCTGCCGGTCTCCTTGGTGAGCCGGCCGAGCGGGTCGTAGCTCAGGGTGCGGGTGACGCCGCCGGGTTCGGCGAGGCTGACGGGGTGTCCGGCCGCGTCGTACCCGGTGGTCCAGGTGCCGTCGGCGGCGTTGGGGTAGGCCGTGGTAGCCGGTTCGATCTGGGATTCGGGGAGGTTCCAGGTGTTGTAGGTGGTCAGGAACTGGTTCCCGCGGCCGTCGGTGTAGCGGGTGCGGTTGCCGACCGCGTCGTAGCCGAAGGAGGTGGTGATGGTCGAGCCGGCCGCCGGCGTCTCGGTCTCGGTCAGCTGGTGGTGCGCGGTGTCGTAGGTGGACGAGACCGTGTAACCGAGCGCCGAGGTGGCCGAGGTGACGTTGCCCGCCGGGTCGTAGGCCGCGCTCCGGGTGCGCAGCACGCTGCCGTCGCTGCCGAAGTCGCTGACCGAGGTGAGCCGGCCGGCCGGGTCGAAGAGCGTGCTCTGGCCGGTGCCGGACGGGTCGGTGGTCTTCACCGGGCGCCCGAGGGCGTCGTAGGCGAAGCCGGTGGTGTTGCCGTAGGCGTCAATCTGGCTGGTCCTCTCGTGCGCCAGGTCGTAGCCGTACGTGGTGGTCACACCGGACGGCGAGGTCTCGGAGACCAGGTCGCCGGTCGCGTTGTACGCCAGCGTGGCGGTGTACGCGGCGGCCACCGGGGAGCGCTCCAGCTTGGTCTCGGTCACCTTGCGACCCATGTAGTCGTAGGTGGCCTGCTGGACGGCGCCGGTCGGGTCGGTCTGCGAGAGCTGCTCGCCGACCGCGTCGTAGCTGTGGTGCCACACGCCGCCGGTGGCCGCCCCGCCCACGGCCGGATCGGTCTTGGCGACGTCGCGGCCGAGCTGGTCGTAGACCGAGCTGGTGGTGTTACCCAACTGGTCGGTGTACGAGATGAGTTGGTTGACCTTGTCGTAGCGGGCGGTGGTCGAGGCGGTGATCGGGGCGGTGGCGCCGGGAGCCGTGTAGTTCGGCTCGATGGTGCCGGTCACCTTCCCCACCGCGTCGTAGCTGGTGTAGGTGGTGTTGCCGTTGGCGTCGGAGTGCGAGGTGCGGTCCCCGAAGGTGTTGTAGCCGAAGGTCTGGAACGGCGTGGCCTGCACCGCGGTGCCGCCCACCGCCTCGACCTGGCGCGCCGGTTCGCCGATGTACGCCTCGCGGCCGGCCGCGTCGTACTGGTAGTTGGTCTCGGCTCCGTTCGGGTCCTTCTCGGCGGTGACCAGGCCGCGCTGGTCGCGGGTGAAGGTGGTGACCAGGTTGGCCGCGCCGTTGTGGACGGTCTCGGTGAGCTCGCGGCCCATCGGGTCGTAGGTGTAGTCGGTCTGGGCGGTCAGCGTGCCGGTCGAGTCGGTCCTGCTGATCGAGGTGGGGTGGTCCTCCGCGTCGTAGGCGGTCGTGGTGGTGCGCCAGATCGGCTGGCTGTTGGCGTCCAGGCCGACCTTGACGGCCTCGGCGGTGACCCGGCGGGCGGCGTCGATGGTGAAGGTGTGCTGGGTCACGGCCTCGGTCAGGTCCGAGATCCGGTTGCCGGCGGCGTCGTAGGTGAAGGCGTGCAGCTGGAGCGAGTTGGTGCCGTCGCCGCGCTGCTCCGTCTTGACCGCGTTGTCGTCGTAGTAGGTGTAGGAGGTGGTCCGGCCCATCGCGTCGGTGTCCGAGGCGAGGCGGCCGGCCGGGTCGTACGCCTTGGAGTTCAGCACCAGGTCGGTGGCTGGGGAGGGGGCGGTCGGGTCGCCGATCCAGCCCTTGAGGGTGCTGGTCAGCAACTCGCCGCGGGGCGAGTAGGCGTAGGCGATGGTGGTGCCGTTGGCGTCGGTCTTGGCGTTACGGTTGCCGTAGGCGTCGTAGGCGTAGGACTCGATGTGTCCGTTGGCGTCGGTCTTGCTCGCCAGCTGCCCGAGCGGGGTGTAGGCGAAGGTCTCGGTCCGGGTGGCGTCCTTTCCGGTGAGGTCGGCCTTGACCTCGGTGAGCGGGTGCTCGTCCGGGTCGTAGGTGAAGGTGGTCTGCTCGGTGTGCACCGCGCCGGTGACCCGGTCGGTGACCGGCGGCTCGGTCTGAGTGAGGAACTTGCCGTCGCCGTCGTAGGTGACGCTGGTGGTCAGCCCGTTCGGGGCGGTGACCGAGTCGTAGACGGTGTGGCTGGTCATCCGGCCCAGCTGGTCATAGGCGTACTTGGTGACCAGGCCCGCCGGATCGGTGACCTGCGCGAGGTCGCCGTTGTGGAAGTAGCCGTAGGTCGCCTTCGCGCCGCCCGCGGTGGTCTTGGAGGCGAGCAACCCCGCCGGGACGGTCCCGGAGTCGGCGGCCGGCTCGCTGCCGGTGGTGTACGTGGTGGTGGCCGTCCGCCCGGTGCCGTTGGCGTAGGGCGGCGTGGTGGTGGCGATCACCCGGCCGGCCGCGTCCAGGTCGTTGTGCGTCCAGTAGCCGTTGTCGGTCGCCGAGGCGGAGCGGCCGTCCCGGGTGTCGGTCAGTGCGTCGTTGCGCGGGTCGACCGGGTTGGCGGGGTTGAGGTAGAAGCTGTGGTAGCTGGTCGAGCAGATCTGGTGGGCGCGGTCCTGGCAGGTGGTCTCGCTGACCTGGTTGCCGCGGGCGTCGTGCCCCTTGATCCTGGTGTTGCCGTTCGGGTCGGTGACGGTGGACAGGAAGCCGCCGGTGTCGTACCCGTAGGTCGTGCTCGCCCCGAGCGCGTCGGTGGAGGAGATGATCCGGCCGCCGTTGTTCGGGTCGTAGGAGGACGAGACGGTCTTGCCGCTCGGGTCGGTCACGCTCGCGGTGGTCATCGGCGCCGCCTTCCCGGCGGCGTTCGCCTGGAAGTGGTTGGCCGAGTCGCCCGCCGTCAACTGGTGGTTGTAGAAGGCGAACTCGCTGATCGAGCCCTTGAAGTGGCCGGCGTGGTCGGCCGGCTGATTCGGCCAGCCACCGGTGATCAGGCCCGCGCCGAGGTAGACGTTGTTCATCCCCCAGCCGGTCTGGCCGACGGTGCCGGTCTTACTGCCGATCTGGGCGCCGTCCAGGTAGAGCGCCTGGCCGCCGCCGGTGGCGTCGGTGGAGAGCACCACGTGGTGCCACTTGCCGTCCGCGACCGAGGCCGGCGAGCTCATCGCGCTCGCGTTGCCGTCCCAGAACTCACCCTGCAGCTTGCCGTCGCCGCCCACGTAGAGCGCCGGGGTGTAGGAGGCCAGCGGGCCGTTCGGGTCGGTGACCAGTTGCTGCTGGTAGGAGAAGAGCACGCCGCCCGGGGTGCTGGTGTTGAACCAGAGCTCCAGGGCGGACGGACCGTGGTCCGGCACCAGGCCGCTGGGCAGGGCCAGCCAGGAGGACGAGCCGTCGAACGAGGCGGCGGTGATGTCGCCGGCCGCGTACGGGCCGGGCGTGCCGAGGGTGACCTTGCTGTAGTTGCCGTACGCGGTGCCCAGCTGGTTGGCGGCGTCGGCGCCCGCGGTGTCCGCGAGACGCCAGTAGCCCTGCGGGTTGGAGCCCATGACGGCCGACCGGTAGACGCCCGAGGAGCCGGTCACGGTCGGGGTGTTGAGCTTCCAGCTGCCGCCGTTGGCGTCCGTGGTGGCGGTGACCCGGTCGGCCGTGGTGTCGTAGGACACCTGGGCCTGCACGGCGCCGGACGGCGAGGTGACCTGGGTCAGCAGCGCGCCTGTGGCGGTGCGGCCCAGTTGGTTGTGCGCGGCCGCGGTCGCGGCGCCCACCGGGTGGTTGTAGAAGGCGACGTCGGAGATCTGGCCGTTGAAGTACCAGTCGCCGCGCGCCGGGGCGCCCCAGTCGGGGCTGGAGAAACCGGCGCCGACGTAGGCGATCGGCTGCTTGGAGTTCGCGATGGTGCCGGCCAGCGTGCCGACCTGCGCGCCGTCCAGGTACAGCGTCTGGGTGTTGCCGGCGCCGGACAGCAGCACGTGGTGCCAGTTGCCGTCGTTGACCGGGTTCGCCGAGGTGATCGGCGCGACCCCGCCCTGCCAGAACTCGCCGCGCAGCTTGCCGTCGGTGCCCAGGTAGAGCGCCGGGGTCCAGTTGTTCGCGGCGTTGCCCAGGGTGACGTCCTGGTAGTTGAGCAGCGGGCCGCTGCCGGTGGCCGTGGTCTTGAACCAGAGCTCGACGGCCAGGTTGGCGCTGGACGAGAGCAGGTTGTCGGGCAGCCGGACGGCGGAGTTGCTGCCGTTGAAGCCGGCCGAGCCGGCGGGCGAGCCGGCGATGGCACCGGGCTGGCCGAGCGTCACATTGCTGTACGAGCCGTTGTCGTTGCCCTCGTTCAGCGCGACGCTGCTGGCCGCGGCGGAACCCGCCGACTCGTTGAGCCGCCAGTAGGACTGCGGGCCGGCGTCCAGCACCCCGGTCTTGTAGTGCGAACCGCCGGTGTACGCGTACTGCGTGCAGGCGGTGGTGGAGACCGGCGGGCAGACCGAGGTCAGCTGGTCGCCGGTGTAGTTGTAGAGGTACGTCAGGTCGGTGTTCTGGTCGGTGCCGGTGACCGGGTCGGTGAACACCCGCGACACGTGCGGGTAGCTCGCGCCGCTCGGCGTCGACCAGTTGAGGTGCAGCGCGCGACCGCTGGTGGCGCTGGTGACGGCGCTGAGCAGGCCGGCGCCGTCGTAGGACAGCGTGTTGGAGCGGCCGTCCGAGTCGGTGACCTGGGTGAGAGCGAAGGCCGCCGGGTTCGCCGCGGTGGCCGCGAAGGTGTAGGTGGTGCCGCCCTTCTCGGTCAGCGTGAACCCGGTGACCGCGTTGCCGGCGCCGGTCTGCGCGGTCAGCGTGGCGTACGTGCCCTGCGGGGGAGCGTACGAGCCGCACGGCGGGCCGGTGCCGGGGGTGGCGGACGGGTTGCAGCCGAATCGCAGCTGCCGGCCGTCCGCGTCGGTGATCACCACGTTGTTGGAGGCGTCGTCGTCGATCACCGCCCGCATGTCCAGCGGGGAGATCCAGCCGGCGCCGAACATGCCGTTGGTGCGCGGGTCGAGGCTGTTGTAGGTGCGGTGCACCGTCAGTGCCGGGCCGACGGTGGCCACCGTGGAGTCGGTGGCGTCCGTGGTCCAGTTGCCGCTGAGCGGGTCGAAGCCGCGGGCCGCCGGGTTCTCGGTCAGGTGCGAGGTGATCTGCGGCTGGCCGACCGCGGTGCTGAAGAAGCCCTGCACGAACGGGCCGGCGGTGTCCTTGCCGTCGGAGATCCAGACCTGCCAGAAGTAGCTCTGGTTCCAGGCGAGTCTGCCGCTCGGGACCTGCCAGCTGGTGGCGGCGTTCAGGCCGCCCGAGTCGAAGCAGCTCACCGGGGCGGCCTGGGTGCCGCCGCAGACGCCGAACTTGTAACTCAGGCCGGTGCCAGGCCAGTTGTCCGGGTCGTGGCCGGTGGCGAAGAGCGTCGGGGTGAGGGTCGGCTCGGTGGTGTTGTTGGGCGGGTAGGAGGTGTCGACCTGTGGCGGGATGTTGTTGATGGTGTACGACCAGCAGGCGTTGTGTCCGCCGACGTCGCTGAACGCGTACTTGCCGCGCTTCTCCATCTCCCAGCAGAGCTTGTAGCTGCCGGGCGGCAGCGCGGGGCTGATCGCCTCCAGCTTCACCGACTGGTTCGGGCCGACCGGGTTCGGCAGCGAGACGCTGGAGCCCCAGCCGACCAGCGAGCCGTCCGCGCGGTAGGTGCGCGAGCCGAGCGCGTAGGAGTTGTCACCCGTGCCGGCGGCCCAGGTGTTGGAGGACGTGTTGGTCACCGTGACGGCGATCTGGCCCTGCTGGATGTGCGAGGGCCCGAAGTCCCAGGTGGACGCGAAGTTGAAGCTCGCGTCGTCCGGGGCGTAGGTGACGTCCAGGTACGGGGTGTTGCTGCCGGAGGCGGCCGAGTTGAAGCGCTTCCAGTGATAGACGTCGTTCGCCGAACCGTAGAGCAGGAAGCCGTTGTTGGTACCGCCGTGGGTCCACGAGGTGACCTGGGCGACACCGGTGCCGTTCAGCGGGATCCGCTGCCACGTGGCGCCGCCGCAGCCGGCGCCGGTGCCGCCGGTGAAGGAGGCGGAGCCGGACTGCTCGGCCGGGTAGCCGACGCCGGGCCATCCCTGCGAGGAGTTGAGGTTCCAGTCGGTGGTGATCGCCTTGAGGTCGACCTCGGCGGGCTTGGCGCAGTAACCGGACCAGGTGGTCCAGAGGTTGACGCCGCCGCTGATCACCGAGGCGTTCGGGATCGAGGTGGTCACCGGGAAGCGGACGTAGGCGGCGGAGGCGTGCTTGCCGTCGTAGTCGCCGACCTTGAGGTCCGGGTTGCTGGAGCTGCTCGGGATGTTGGTCTTGCCGGCGATGAAGTTGTACTGGAAGAACGCCGAACTGTCGGTCCTGGTGTTTGCCGAGGACGGGTCGACCTTGACCGGGAAGACCCGGGCGGGGTCGTGCAGCCAGGCCGAGTCGATGGTCACCTGCAGGGCCTGACGGCCGTGGTCGTCGACGATCGCGTAGTGCACGCCGTCGGAGAAGGCACCCTCGCCCGAGCGCGGGTCGATGGCGGCGTCGGTCATGGTGCCCGCGGGGACGGTGACCTTGGCGGCGCCGGAGGCGTCCAGGAAGACCGCGTCGCCGTTGTCGGCGATCCGCGCGGTCAGGCCGGGGGCGGTGATCGGGAAGGTCCAGACCGTGGGCGCGTCCGCGCCGTGCAGGACGATGGTCTCCTTGAAGCCCTCGTCCACGGCCTTGAGGTCCAGGTCCGCCGAGGGGCGGGCGTTCGGGAAGAGCAGGTCGTTGCCGACGGCGTGGCCGGCGGCCGCGCTGGCGTCGTCCAGGCCGAAGGAGACCCGGTTCCGGCCGTCGCCGCTGATCGACATCAGCTGCGGGTCGTCGGCGACGGTGGCGAACTCGACGTCCTGGGAGTCGGCCTTCTTGGTGAGCTTGCCGCTGCCGCTGCTGTCGCCGGCGGGGGCCGGAGCGGGCGCGGCGAGGGCCGCGGCGTGGCGGCCGGTGGCCGGCTCGGCGGGAGCGGCGGCGCCGGCGCTCGGCTTGGTGGACGGGACCAGGGTGGGGTCGATGTCCGACCAGCTGCCGTCCGGGTTGGCGAAGGAGACCCGGCCGGAGTACGTCCGCACGGTCTGGGTGCCGTCGGGGTTCTGGAAGACCTTCTCGTGGTCGTTGCGCTGCGCGGTCTGCTCGGTGCTGCGCGCCGGGTCGAAGCCGGTGAGCGCGGGGGAGCCCGGGGCACCGTCGGCGGGCGCGGTCTGCACGTTGCCCGAGCGGTCGACCAGGACCGGGTCGGTGATCCGGTTGCCCGGAGTGAACGGTGCGAGCTGGCCCGGCGCGGTGGCGGGGCCGTGGCCGGTGGGCGCGGGGCCGGCTGCGTTGCCTCCGGTGGCGTCCGAGGAGACCAGGTGCGGCAGGCCGGCGGCCGAGCCGGACTGCCGCCCGGGGGTGGCCACCTTGGTGGTGTCGATGCGCTTGCCGGCCGTGGCGATCGCGTTGGCCGGCAGCGGTATCGCATCGGCGGAGCCGGCCGCGAGGCCGAAGCCGAGCGTCAGTGTGGTCAGTGAGGCGGTCCAGCGCAGTAGGCGCCGACGCCGTGCGACGGCGGGTGGTGAACCCGGATTCGGGCGCACTATCCCCTCCAGAGGTCATGAGTGAACAACGGTCGGGTTGTTCTACCAACCCGTCAGATGACCGGGCCAGAAACAGAACCGATACGAACGGCCCTTGTGCGGGAAGAACTCTGGGCTTTATGAGGATTGAATGAAGGTCAGTGTCGAATTCTGAAAGGTCCCTTGGAAAAGTGCGAGGAGTGTCGATGGGGTGTGTGATTTGTGCAACTGGCCGTGCTCTAGGCTCTGCCGGGCCCCGTCCACGGGCCGGGCGGAACGAGTGCGAGGGAGCGAAGCGGTGGCGATGGGATCGCGCATGGTCGGACGGGCCGGTGGCGTGCTGGTCGGCGGGTTGACTGCCCTGCTTGCCGGATGTTCGGGCCACCACGCGCCGCCCCGACCCCCTGCGCCGACCCAGCCGTTCGTCGCCTTCAACGCCTGCCTGGTCACCGGCCCTTCGGGTCTTGATGCGGCGGGTCCGGGCAGTGAAGCCTGGGCCGGCACCCAGGCGGCGACGGGCTCACTGCACGCCAGGGCGAGCTACGTCACCGCGGCGCCGACCGCTCTGCCCGACGTGCTCGGTGCGCTGCTGCTGCGGCACTGCACGGTGGTGGTCGCGGCCGGCGACACCTCGGCGGGTGGCCAGTTCACCGCCGCCGTGGCCGAGTTCGGCCGCGCTCACCCCGAGCAGCGGGTCCTGCTGGTCGAGGCTCCGGCGGATGTGGCCGGCAACGTCCGCCCGATCGCGGGCGGCGACGGCCTGGCGGACCGGGTCCGCCAGGCGGTGACGGCGGCCGCCGGCGGGAACTGAGCCGAGGTCGGCTAGGTCGGAGAGTAGTCTGATTGATCGTCAACAACGTGTTGGCGTCCGCTGGTTCGGAACAGGAGCGCCGCACCACGCGGGCACCCCAGGGGAGGGGTGTGGCATGAAGGACCGCAAGTGCTCGGGGGATCGGGTCACCAGCGCGCGGCGGGGGCGATCCTGGCTGGAGCTGATAGCCATCCTGTTCTTCTGGAGCGGCCTGCTGGCTTTCCAGGCGTTCACGGTCCTCGCCGGTCGCACCGGCCGACCTCGATCATTTCGGTGTTCCTGCTGCCGCTCGGCGTGCTGCACGCCGGCGTGGCGATGGCCCGCAGGTGTTCGAGACGATCAATTTCGCCGACGTGACCGTCAACGGCAGGCCGCTCGCGGGCGCCGGCACGGTCGAGTCCACAGACATCGAGCGCGGCACCGCACCGCTGACCCGGAACTCCGCGCTGAGTGGTGGGAGTTTCAGCCTCAGCTGGCTGCACGCCTGACAGCGCGGAGTTCACGAGCGGTTCCCGGACGGCGTCGTGCCGGCTCTCCTCGGGCCAGGGTCAGCCGCGGGTGCGTCGAGCACGGTTGCGGCGGTGGAAGACGACGAGGGCGGTGACGGTTCCCGCGAGAAGCACGGCCGTGCCGCCCAGGAGGAGTGGGAGGGTGTCACTGTGCCTGGTGGCCGCGTCGGTGGCCGGGTGGGGACTGCGCGGCGAGGTGGTGGTGGGGGAGGGCGTCGCCGACGGGATGCCCCCTGTGGGGGTGCCGTTCGCGGGGGCGCCGTCGCGGACGGGGACGCTCCATGCCTGGTCCGTGCTTCCCGGCGTGCAGGGCCGGGTGGCGGGTGTGCCGTCGGGGGCGGCGGCGAGGCACTGGCCGGACTTCTTGTTGCGCAGGGTTCGTGACGTGGTGTCGTAGGTCCATTGCTTGGCGGGGTCGGTGACCTTGCCGTCGTCGGTGGCGCCGGCGCAGTCGCGTACGGCGGTAGTGGAACTCTGCTCGGTGAGGCAGTAGTTGGAGGGCAGGCGCAGGGTCTGGTCGGGGGCCAGGACCCAGGCGCGGTCGCTGGTGGGGGTGCAGTCGGACATGGAGAGCTTGGTGCCGTCGCCGGGGGTGCCCTGTGCGGTGAGGCAGGTGCGGCCGTTCTGCAGCGGGCCGCGGGCGCTGTTGCCGATGGCGTTGCGGTGCGTGCTGCCTTGCGCGGTCAGCTCGGCCTTGGCCTGCGGTTTGCAGAAGTCGCGCAGTTCGGTGGAGGTGGCCGCGGCGGTGACGGTGCCGGCGTTGCCGGTCGGCAGGCCGAAGGTGACGGCTGAGTTCGGCTGGTCGTAGCAGGTGGAGCGGGGGTCGTTCCACTCGAAGTACTCGGTCCAGTCGACCATGTTGTCGGGGGAGATGCCGGTGGCCTTGGTCTTGATGCTGCCCAGGTCGATGGTGGTGCCGGTGGTCTGGTCGGTGACGGTGGCGTCGAACCATCCGCCGGTGGTGGCGGCGACCTTGAACCGGTAGGTGTGGCCGGCCTGCCAGTCCAGGGCCGCCGAGCACTGCCGGCCGGTGCCCTCGCCGCCGAAGGGCTTGCAACTGCTGCCGGGGCTGCCCGGCTTCGTCTCGGTGGTGTCCCAGACCGAGAAGAGCACTTTGCGCGGGGAGCCGCCGTTGCTCTGCATGCCGATGTAGGCGGTGTGCTGGTTGTCGAAGTCGAACTGGTGGCTCCAGAAGATCTCGGCGGTGTAGCCGGGGTCGTAGGCCGGGGTGGTGGTCCAGCTGACGTCGTGCAGGGGGCCGGTGCCGGTCGGGAAGGTGTAGTAGGTGTACGTGCCCGGCGTGTGTCCCTCGTCGGCGGCCGCCGTGCCCGCGCCGGCCAACGCGATGGCCATGGCGCCGAGCCCGCTCGCCAGGCCGAGGCGGCGTGCTGCGGCGAGTCGTCGGAAGCGGGTCGGTCGGTTGTCCATGCGGGCTCTCCTCCGGGCTGCGGTCGAGTCGTCGAACCGGTCGTGCGTCGCAGGAGTATGGCGGGCGGATCATGAGGCTCTGATGAAGGAGGCCCGGCCGGGGCTGCCGGAGAGCCGGCAGCCGTAGATGCCGGTGAGGAGGTCTTCGAGGAGGTCGCGGGCGGGGCGCACTGGTTCGACGCGGTCGCCCAGTTGCTCGGCCCGTCGGGCCTCCTGCCTCACCGGCCAGGCGCTGGGCGTGGACGGCGGCTGGACGGTGCGGTGACTCACCGGGCCACGGCGTGAGGATTTTCCGCGTTCGGACGTGTGTGGCGGCGGATCGGCACCGGTGCGTCGCGGGGTGGGACCAGCTCTGGTCGTCATCGTCCTCGTCAGAGTTGTGCGGGTTGACGGACCAGGTGTCGCGGCCGAAGGTGGCGGCATGGAGCCTGCCGTCGGGTCCGGTCGTCAGCCGCTGGACCGAGGCGGTGGGCGGGTTCGTCCCGAGCGCTTCGAAGGCGGTCTTGCCCGGTGCGCGGTAGAAGGCGGCCGGTGGCGGGGCCTGCCCGTGGCAGGGGGCGGTTGCTCGGGCCGCCGCCCCCTGCCGCCTGGCCGGTACACAGCTGCCGCGCCGTGCCGCGGCGGCTGTCCGGACGGTCTGGAGGGCGGGTGCGAGCGACGGCTGATCCCACAAAACAGCCGTCGTGCCCTTCAGGCCGAGTCTGGTTGCGTCAACTTGGGGTGCCCCGGGTCGAGTTCCTCGATCCGGACGAGGGGGAGCGCGCGAGGGCAGGCCGCCGCCCGTGCGAGCCCGAGGCCCGGAAGGTTGACGCGGGGTGTCGAAGAAGAGCATGGCGGACCGATCATGAGGATTCGATGAGGTCGCCTGCCCCTGGTCGGACTCTGAACCTGCTGTGCCCGCGGCGGAGTTGACCGGAGTAGGAAGGCCGCTATCGTTGGTCGCCCTGCGTGTACTGGTGGTGGAGGACGGTGACGATCTGCGCTTCGCCGCCGCCGCTGCGGCCGCGCTGCGCCGGGACGGCTTCGTGGTCGACGAGGCCACCGACCTGTCGGTGGCGGCCGAGGCGCTGCGGGGCGTCAGGTGTGACTGCGTGGTCCTCGACCGGCTGCTGCCGGCCGGCGATGCCGTCGGCTTCGTGGAAAGGTTGCGGCGCCGTGGTGACGCGGTGCCCGTGCTCGTCCTCCTCGTGCTCGACGGGATCGCCGACCGGGTGGAGGGGTCCGACGCGGGTGGTGACGGCTACCTGGTGAAGCCGTTCGCGGCACCATGGCGGACCGTAAGGGCTTCTGGGGTCGGGCCACCGACGCGCGGCGGGAGTGGCCCCGCCGCGCTGCGGTTCTGGCGCCCCGCCGGTTGGCGCGAGGGTCAGCGGGCGCCGCGAGTGAGAACCACCGCGACTGGTCGCATCCGCAAGCCCTTGAGCACGAACGTGCCGGCCGCGTGGTGCCGCCGTAGCGCCGAGTGGAGCGGCCGCAGCTGGTCGACGGCCGCCTCGGCCGTCCGGCCGCGGTGGGCCGACCGGGAGTCCGTGGTGTTCGTGGTGGACGAGCTGAGCC
>NZ_JBICZB010000078.1:0-34444 GCF_043201815.1 Kitasatospora sp. NPDC048296 | reverse complement strand
GACCGGACCAGCTACAAGGCCACCATCAGCATCGACATCCTGACGACACCAGACCCGTGACCGGAACCCGCAGGCTCTATCTACACGGCGTTGGGTCTAGTCCCAGGTGGTGCCGGCGAGCAGGCCGTCGAAGGCGAGTGCCCGCATGGCGGTGTTGTAGTCGTCCCACTCGTCCCACTCGTGTTCGGGAGCGGTGAAGTGCAGGTCGAAGTAGGCGCGGGTGAGGTCGGGCTCGTGCCATTCGGCCGCGCAGCGGCAGCGGACGAAGACCTGGTGGCGGACGTTGAGGAGGAGCCAGTCCCGGCGGGCACGGCAGTTCGGGCAGGTGATGGGGATGCCCCGGGCGTCGAGTTCGCCGGCGTGGGGGACGGCACGGATGACGGCTCTGTGGTGGCCGTCGTGGTCGGTGCTGGGGTTGGTCAAGTGGTGCCCTTCGATGGCGGGTGACGGTTGGCAAGCACACAAGACGCACGGCGGCCGGGATGGTTCCCGGCCGCCGAAGAAGACATTGAAACGACATCTGTGCGCACGGGCGTTCCTGTGGCTGGGTGGGCGGGGCTCGAGGCATCGGGTGTTTCCGGTCGGGGTCAGCGTCGGCGGGTGGGGTCGTTGGCGGCCCTGGTGCCGGTCGGCACAGCGGGTGTTGTGGGTGCGGGTGTCGGGGTGGTGCGGCTGCCGGTGCGGGCGCGTGCGGCCTGGGTGCGCTGGTCGATGCGGTCGCTGGTGGCGTTGCGCAGGCGCCAGAGGAGGACTTCGGCGGGTCGGTCGGCGGTGGTGAGCTCCCGTTGCTGGGCGGCCTCGGTGAGGGCTTGGCGGGGTGGTTGGCCGGAGGATTCGGCCTGGGCGAGCGCGGTGGCCAGGGCAGGCCAGGACGGGTCGGCGAGGATGCGCTGGGCGTGGTCGGGGACGGCGGCGTGGACCTGGGCGGCGAGGCGGTCGGTGGTCTTGGGGGTGGGGGTGCGGCGGGTGAGGTCGGCGATGACCGGCTCGGCCGTCTGCCGGTAGGCGGTTCGCAGGTGGACGAGGGACTGCTGGGCGGCGTGGGCTTGCTGCTGGTGGCCTCGGGTCTGGTGCCAGCGGGCAATGGCGATCACGACGAAAACGGCGGTGGACAGCAGGGCGGCGGCGGTGGCGCCGTCCTCGCCGGAGCCGGCGGTGTGCAGGAGTTGCTTGGCGGCGGTGCGGAGGGCTGCGGCCTGCTGGTGTTCGGCACGGACCTTGGATCGGGTGGCGCGGTTGAACGCGGTTGCGGCGGCTCGCAGTTCGGCGCGGGTGTGGGCGGGTGCGGTGAGGGCGGCGGTGTGGAGGAGTTCGCCGAAAGCGGCGGCCTGGGCCTGGACGACGGTGTCGAACGCGTCGACGTCGGGCACGTCGGGGTGGTGTTGGTCCTGGAAGGCGAAGCGGGCGGTCTCCCGCAGGGTGGTCTCGGCCTGTCGCCAGCGGTCCGGTTCGACCGCGCCCCGTGCGGGCGTGGTGGGCTGCTGGGCGGCGAGACGTTCGCGCAGGCGGTTGATGGACAGGTCGGGGGAGAGCTTGGAGCCGCCGAAGTAGACGGGTTCGCCTTGGGCGTTGACGTCGCCAGGGCGGGCGAGGCTGTAGCCGATGACGTCGCCGCTCTCGGGTCCGATGCGGTAGCGGACCTCGATGCCGAGGGCGGTGAGGGTGGAGAAGTACTCCTGCTCGTCGCGGACGGCGGCGGCGACGGCTTGGGCCTGTTCCTGCAGCCACTCCTTGGCGGTCTGCTGGTGGCCGGTGCGCTGGGCCTTGGCCTGCTCGGCGCTGGTGGGCATCGGGGCGGCGGTGTGGTCGCCGGATTTGAGCTGGCGCAGGCCGAGTTCCTTCTCGATCTTGCGGCACTCGGCCTGGGCGCGTTGGCCGTCGCGCTTGTTGCGGGGGCGGCGGCCGTCCTCGCGGACGCTGGTGGCCATGATGTGGATGTGGTCGTCGGCGTGGCGTACGGCGATCCACCGGCAGCCCTTGTCGTCGCCATCGGGGGCGATGCCAGTGGCGTGGACGATGCGGCGGGCGACCTCGGCCCACTCGGCGTCGGTGAGGTACCGGTCGCCTGGCGCGGTGCGGACGGGGCAGTGCCACACGTGCTGCGGCACCTTCGTGCCGACGCGCCTCTCGCGTGCGCGCACGGGTTGGTCGAGGTAGTCGGCGAGCTCGTCGAGGAGGGCGTGGTGCTGGTCGAGGGGCGCTCGGCCGGGGTCGGGCAGGCCGGGCATGGCGAACGCGGCGACGATGTGCGGGTCTGTGTGCTCGTCGCGCCGGCCGGGGCCGAAGAGATAGGAGAGCAGACCGCGGGTGCGCGAGCCGGTGGAGACGTCAGGCACCACGGCGGCCTCCCGGCAGGACGCGCTGGTAGGCGTGACGGGCCTCGATCGCGCAGGCGTGAAGGGCGTCCAGGGTCTCCATGGCGCGCTCCGGGATCTCGCCCCGGTAGATCTCGACCATGAGCTGGTTGAGGTTGTTGCCGGCCCGGTCGATCGCCCGCTGGTGGGTACCGACCGCTTCGGTGAGGAGCGTGACGGCCTCGTAGTCGGGCATGGGGACGAAGGCGTCGCGGCGGCCGGTCCTCAGGTACGCCAGGGCCACGCTCATGGCGGAATCCGCCAGGAAGGAGGAGCGCGAGCGCTTGAGCTTCTTGGCGACGAAGTCGAGCAGCTCCTTCTCGGCCGGTTCCACCGAGCAGGTCACCTGGTCATCGCGCTTGGTTCCGGAACGCGGCCGGTACATCCGCACCGCCAGCGGAAGCGAGGTGTCGTCCACCGGAAGTACGAAGCGGTCGAGAACCGGAACGCGCTCATGGATGAACTCGGCGGCGGTGACGGTCGGCGCTTCACGCACGACGCGGTCGGCGGCGTCGGCACGCTCGGCGTCGATGTCGTTGCGCGGCTCGGCATCGTGCTCGGGAAGCTGGTCCTGGTCGTGGCCGCCCTCGGTCGCGACCTCCTGGTCCGGCGCGCCCTCGCGCCGGTCCTGCCCCGCCACCCCTGGGGCGGGGTCAAGCGCAAAGTCCGCGGCGCCAACGGCGTTGTGGACTTTGCCCCAGCTTGCTCCGTCGTCGTCGTGACCGTGGCTGGTCCAGGGCAGGGCCTGCTTGACGCGGGCGAATACGCCACCACGTCCGGGCTTGTCGCTACCGGTTCCGCGGGGCTGTGCTTCCTGCTCGGGCGTGACAGAAGCAGGGGCGAGGTAGTGCTGCTGGTCGGGCACGGGGATCTTCCGGTTCTTCTGTGACGGCAGGTGGTTGTCGGTTGGTGGGGTGTTCGCCGGATGCGGGGTGATGGTCCGGCGGAAGAGGGGTTTGGCGGTGCCGGAGTTCCGGTGTAGACGTCGCCGGTTCAGGACTTCCGGGGTCTCCGGATGGGCGCTGGGGGAGTTCCGGTGAACGTCGGTCAGCGTCGGTGAGGGGCCGCTCGCCCGGTCCGGAAGCGGGCCGGTGCTCGGGCGAGCGGCGGGGGCGTCAGGCCGCCGAGGCGCTGGCTTGCGCGTCGGCCTGCTGGCTGGCCTGTTCGTCCTTGAAGCGCTGGGTCAGCTTGCCGAGGCGGTCGCTGGCGATGGGTATGCCGGCTTCGCGCAGGACTGTCCTGATCACGGCCTGGGTGGGGCCATGCTCCTGGACGGCGGGCCGGACGATCTCGGCCAGCTCGTCCATCGAGGCGGCGGGCTTGCGGCCGGTGCGCTTGGTGCCCACCACCGGTTTCCGGCTGTCGGGCCGGAGGTCGTGGTCGGGCTCGAGCACCGGTTCGTCGGCGGGTAGGTCGTACTGCTCCGCGTCCGTCACCGGTGCGGACTCGGTTGCCGGTGCAGGCTCGGGGTTTTCGCGGAGCGGGAGTTCGCCCTCGGCGCGCTTCGGGTCGATGGCGGTCGCGGTCGCGGTGGTGTTGTGGGCGAGGAGGGTGCCGCCGAAGAAGGCGAGGGCGGGCCATCCGGCGACGAGGATCCGTAGCCAGGCGGGGACGTGGGCGAGGTCGAGGAGTCCGGCGGTGGCGACGTTGGCGCCGAGGGAGGCGGTCAGGGCGATGGCGAACCAGGTCCAGGCGGTGCCGGCGGGGTGTCCGGTGGTGCGCAGGGTTCGCATGCGGTGCCAGGCGGCGACGAGCAGCAGGTCGACCGAGACGGGGTAGGCCCAGGCTTTCCAGCCGTGTTGTCCGGCGGCTTCAGCGATGTCGTGGAGGTGGGCGAAGGACAGGGCGCCTGCGATGGCGGCCTGTATGAGGACGGCGTCCGGGCGGGGCAGACGCCGCGTTGGGGTGGTGGCGGTCATGCGGAAGGTGGTCCTCGCGGGTCGGGCGGTGGTGGTTTGTGGAATTGCCGTCTTTGCCGTCTTGCCGTCTTGGTGCTGCGGGACGGTCTCTGGGCCGGGGCGGGCTCGGCTGCCCGGGTGGTGCCGTGGACACGGCGGAGTTCGGGTTCGGGACGGTGCGGTATCCGTCTTGGGGCTCGTATCCGTCCCGGAGGCATGGCCTTTGACCTGCGGTTTTACGGCAGGGACGGCTGGGACGGCACAAGACGGATGTGTTTCCCGTCCCGGCCAGGGCCCGCCGCTCGCGCCCCGGACGGGGGCGGCGGCGGGCCGCTGGTGGGAGTAGACGCTGCCGTCTTGGCGTGGGCCTGATCCGTCTTGGTGCGGATGGCGTTGCCGTCTTGGGGTGCCGTTCCGTCTTGGCGGCAGGTGCTGTGACCTGCGGTGTTACGGCTGGGACGGCAGGGACGGCATTTCGGGGAGGGTGGTCAGCCTCTGCTGCCCGCTGCGGTGGCGTTCACGGGGTGGACTGCGGGGCAGTAGCGCCGCCAGGCGTCGAGGAACTTGTTGCGCAGGTAGCCCTTGCGCTGGGTTCCATCGGGCATGCGGACGTTGCCGGAGGAGATGCCGAACTCGCGGAGCATCGCACCGAGGCCGCGCGGGGTCAGCCCGCCTCGGCTAGTCTCGGCCCAGGGGGCCTCGGGGTCGCCGTTGAGGTTGAACAGCAGCTGGTCGGTGGCGATGCTGTCCGGCTCACCGGCAGCGTGGAAGATCCGCCGGATGTCCGCGAGGATCCGCGCGCCGCCGGGGTTGTCCTCCTCGGTCTGGACCTCGGCGTCGACCATGCGCTTGCACGCCTGGCGGGCCAGGCGGGGCCAGGGGCCTCCGGCGAGGTCGGCGATGATCACCAGCGGTTCCCAGGTGTCGGCGGCGCGGTCCTCGACCGGCATGGCGGGCTCCAGGCGCAAGGCCCGGTCAGCGAGCGGTGCCGCCCAGCGGGCGATCTTGTCGCGAATCGCATGCAGGGCGGGCCGGTCCCGCTGGGTGCGGTACGGGGCGACGCGCTCGCCCTCGGCTCGGCGGCGCATGCGGATCACGATCGAGCGGTCCATGATCGTGTCGGGGAGGTCGCCGATGCCGGCGATGGCCGCCATGGCGAAGGTGGGGAACTTGCGCGGGGTGTGGTCGTTGCCGACCACCCGCAGCACGTAGCGGTCGCGCTGGTGCCCGGCGTTGAGCAGGCCGCGCATCTCCTCGTTCTTCTCCGCCGCCTTTGGACTGCCGAAGATCGTGTCCGCCTCGTCCACCAGCAGGGTGGGCGGCTCCTCGCTGATCGTGCGGAAGATGGCGGCCGGAGAAGAGTTCACCGTCAGCATCGGCTGATGGACCGTCTCGGCGAGCACGTCGAGCAGGCGGGACTTGCCGCAGCGCTTGGCCGGGCCGACCACGGCCAGGCGCGGGGCGTGCTGCCACGAGCACTGCAGGTGGGTCGCCGCGACCCACAACGTGGTGGCGTCCAGGGCCTGGTCGGAGGGAAGGATCACGAACTTCGCGATCTGGGCCCTCAGCTGCGCGAGCAGGTCGGCGCCCTCGGTCGCCTCGGTGTCGGGCATCAGGTCGGTCCCGTCCGGGACGGTGGGCTCGGCAGGCGCCGCCTCGGCCTCGCGTCCACAGGCTGTGGACGCGAGGGCCTGCTGGGCGGGCAGGTAGGTGCCGGGCTCGCCGGCCTTGGCCACGGGCGGCCATGCGACAGCGGGCTTGTCCGCTGCGAGGGGTGTGGCGTGGGGCTGGGAGGCAGTAACCTCGGTCATGGAGATCCTCACTCGGCGGCTCCGGGGGGCAACCCGGTCCGCCGTAGGTCGACTGTCCTGGGATGGGCGGTGGCGAGGTTTTCGATCAGCCCCCGGTGTTCGTAGCGCCGGGGGCTTCGCGTTTTCCTGGGGGCATTCGGGCTGGCGCCCGGCCCGGCTTAACCTCCTCTCGGTTGGTCATTTCATGCTGTCATGGTCGAACGTAGCGGGATGCCGGGCCACTGTCAAGCGATTTGCGCATGGCTATCTCAACCTCTCTCGGCATTCGCGCTGGCCGGACTGATTCGTGGAGATACTGTGAAGGCCTGCTCAACCGCTTGGCGGTTGGGCATTTCATGCTGCTAAAGTCGCTCCTGTCGTCGCGTCGCGCCTGCTCGCAATCGGAAGGAGGTTGGTATGGTCAACCCCATGGTGCATCGGTACAAGGCCCTGGAGGGCGAGGCCCTCGTGGCCCACAACCTGAAGGTCTTGCGCAAGGCCGCCCGCCTCTCCCAGGAGGACGTGGCCGAACGCATGACCCGGCTCGGCTTCAAGTTCCACCAGACTCAGGTCGCCAAGATCGAGAACGGAACCCGCCCGGTCCGCTTCGACGAGGTGATCGGCCTGGCCAAGGCACTCAGCGTCCCGCCAGCGAACTTCATGACCGAAGCCGTGGCCGGCCCGGACGAACCGGACTACGAGCTGCAGGAAGCAGGCTTCGCCGTCGAGAAGGCCGAGCAGGAGTGGAGAACCGCCCACGACCTCGAACAGGCCGCCAAGGCCCGGTACGACGAGGCCCTGCGCACGTACGAGGAGATCGCCGAACGGCTCGAAGCCCAAGGTGTCGACCTCGGGCCCTCCGGTGGCGAGCCCACGTGGTACCCGGCCCCCAACTCTCAGTGGGACCCGCTCCGCAAGGACCCCTCGGCTGACCGGTAAGCGAGCCCGCCCGGCTCGCCGCCTGGGCATCATTGCCGCGATCCGGCCGGAAACCTAAAAAGGTCGGACTGGCGCACGCGCCCAAGATCTTTTTTCGTTTCCGGCCGGGGCCGCCGTAGTGTGCCCGTCCCGCCCACCACCCCGCTGCCCGACCCTCGGCGCTACGAACGCTGGGGGCCGCGCCAGCTCGGGGATCGATGGCCTCGCGGAGCATCATCGCCGCGACCCGGCTCGCGACCTAAAACGCTCGACCCGGCCCATGCGACCGAGATCGTTTTAGGTTCCGAGCCGAGACCGCCGTAGTGTGCCCGACCCGCCCACCACCTATCCCGCTGCCCGACCCCCGGCGCTACGAACGTCGAGGGCCGCCCGGCAACCCGCCAATCCACCGCCCATCCCAACAGTCGCCACGGCGGCGCGTTGCCCCGCGCCGCTGGGAGGAACACCTATGCCTGAAACGCCCCTGTCTCTCGCGCGCCTTGCCGGCGCAATCGGCCTCACGGAGCACCAGCTCCTTGCCCTCGTCGCCAGCTGCGGCACAGAGGTGCCGGACCCGACGCTCGTCGCCCTCACCGTGGAGGAAGCCGCCCGTCGTCTCGGCGTCGGCCGGACGACCATGTACGCCCTGGTCGCCTCCGGCGAAGTCCCGTCCGTGACGATCGGCCGTCTCCGCCGAGTGCCCGCCGAGGCGCTCAAGGAGTACGTGGCCGCCCGTACGCAGGCTGCCCCTTCGACCGTCGCGCTCGCGGCCTGAGCGGGGGAAACCGAATGACGAACACCCGCAAGCCCAACGGCGACTCCTCGATCTACCAGGGCAGCGACGGCCGCTGGCACGGTCGCGTCACGGTCGGCGTCAAGGACGACGGCACTCCCGACCGCCGCCACGTCAGCGCCAAGACCCGCCCCGAGGTCACGGCCAAGGTCCGCAAGCTGGAGAAGCTGCGCGACGACGGCGCCGTGCCCAAGGCCGGCCAGAAGTGGACGGTCGGCAAGTGGCTGACCCACTGGATCAAGGAGATCGTGCCGGGCACTGTCGGCGAGAACACGTACGCCGGATACGAGGTCGCTGTCCGCGTGCACCTCGTTCCCGGCCTCGGCGCGCACCGCCTGGAGAAGCTGGAGCCCGAGCACCTGGAGCGCTTCTACAAGAAGATGCAGGCCAGCGGCAGCGCCGCCGGTACTGCCCACCAGGCCCACCGCACGGTCCGGGTAGCCCTCGGCGAGGCGGTTCGGCGCCAACATCTCACCCGCAACGTGGCCACGATCGCCAAGGCCCCGAAGCTCGAAGAAGATGAGGTCGAGCCGTTCGAGATCGAGGAGGTCCAGACGCTCATGGACACGGCGCGCGAGCGCCGCAACTCCGCTCGCTGGATCTTCGCGCTCGCCCTCGGTCTGCGTCAGGGCGAGGTGCTCGGGCTCCAGTGGAAGGACGTCGACTTCGCCCGAGGCGTCGCCTGGGTCAAGCGCGGCCGACTGCGGCCCAAGTACCGGCACGGCTGCGGCGACCGCTGCGGGCGCAAGCCCGGCTTCTGCCCGAAGAAGGAGCCGATCCGACGCGAGACCAAGGACACCAAGTCCCGAGCCGGGCGACGCGCGGTGCCGCTGCCCGAGCAGCTCGTCGCGATCCTCCGGCTGCACAAGGAGGAGCAGGACCGCGAGCGGGCCCTCGCCCGCGACCTCTGGACGGACAAGGGCTACGTCTTCACCTCGGAGACCGGCGAGCCGCTCAACCCCAGCACCGATTACCACCACTGGAAGCGGCTCCTGCGCGAGGCCGGCATCCGCGACGGGCGTCTGCACGATGCTCGCCACACCGCCTCGACCGTGCTCCTCCTGCTCGGCGTGCCGGAGCGGATCGTGATGGCGATCATGGGCTGGTCCTCGACCTCGATGGCCCAGCGCTACCAGCACGTCACCGAGCCGATGCTGAACGACGTCGGCAAGAAGATCGGCGCGGCTCTGTGGGGCGACGTCGGATCTGGCCCAGAGGAGCCCGGCGAAGACGCCGCCTGAGGCCCAGAATCCCAACTGAGACCAAAACTGAGACCACGACACGAAGAAGGCCCCGACCGGAAACCCGGTCGGGACCTTCAACTGCCTTGGTAGGCAAAGGCGGAGGATACGAGATTCGAACTCGTGAGGGATTGCTCCCAACACGCTTTCCAAGCGTGCGCCCTAGGCCTCTAGGCGAATCCTCCGTGGGAGAGCTTAGTACATGTTTTGGGGTGCTCGCGACCAGCTATCCCGTAGGCCGGAGGTGGGGGTGGCCTGTGGATCGTCGGGGCCGGGATCCGGTACTGTGGGTGTCAGCCCCTCGTGTGGCGTCATCTCTCTGAACCCCCCCAGGGCCGGAAGGCAGCAAGGGTAGGAGGGCTCTGGCGGGTGCACGGGGGGTCTTTGCGTTCCCCGGGCCGTGCGGGTTCGGGCGAAGTGGGGGCCCGGGGGTGAAGGGGCGACGCGTTTGTCTGTCCGTCCCGATATCGTCGGTGGTGTGTCCCTAGCCCTGTACCGCCGCTACCGCCCCGAGACCTTCGCGGAGGTCATCGGGCAGGAGCACGTGACCGCTCCGCTCCAGCAGGCCCTGCGCAACAACAGGGTCAACCACGCGTACCTGTTCAGCGGGCCGCGCGGCTGTGGCAAGACGACGAGCGCGCGCATCCTGGCCCGCTGTCTGAACTGTGAGCAGGGGCCGACGCCGACGCCCTGCGGGGAGTGCCAGTCCTGTCGGGACCTCGCGACCGGCGGGCCCGGCTCGATCGACGTGATCGAGATCGACGCGGCCTCGCACGGTGGTGTGGACGACGCGCGCGAGCTGCGCGAGCGGGCCTTCTTCGCGCCGGTGCACAGCCGGTACAAGATCTTCATCCTGGACGAGGCGCACATGGTGACCTCGGCCGGGTTCAACGCGCTGCTCAAGGTGGTCGAGGAGCCGCCGGAGCACCTCAAGTTCATCTTCGCGACCACCGAGCCGGAGAAGGTGATCGGGACGATCCGGTCCCGTACCCACCACTACCCGTTCCGGCTGGTCCCGCCCGGCACGCTGCGCGACTACCTGGCGGACGTCTGCCGCCGCGAGGACATCCAGGTCGAGGACCCGGTGTTCCCGCTGGTGGTACGGGCCGGCGCCGGCTCGGTGCGTGACTCGATGTCGGTCATGGACCAGCTGCTGGCCGGTGCCGGGGACGACGGCGTCACCTACCAGATGGCGACCGCGCTGCTCGGGTACACGGACTCCGCGCTGCTGGACGAGGTGGTGGACGCCTTCGCCGCGCACGACGGCGCGACGGTGTTCCAGGTGATCGACCGGGTGGTCGAGGGCGGGCACGACCCGCGCCGCTTCGTCACCGACCTGCTGGAGCGGCTGCGCGACCTGGTGATCCTCGCCACGGTGCCGGACGCGGGCGAGAAGGGGCTGATCGACGCCCCGGCGGACCGGGTCGCGGTGATGCAGGCGCAGGCGGACGCGTTCGGTGCGGCCGAGCTGAGCCGGGCGGCGGACATCGTCAACACCGGGCTGACCGAGATGCGCGGCAACGCGGCGCCCCGGCTGCAGCTGGAGCTGATCTGCGCCCGGGTGATGCTGCCGGGCGCGTACAGCGACGAGCTGTCGCTGCAGGCGCGTCTGGACAAGCTGGAGCGGCGGGCGGCGGCCGGCGGGTTCGCCGCCGCGGCGGGAGTGGCGCCGATGGCTCCCGCGGCCGCTCCGATGGGCGCTCCGATGGGCGTCCCGTCGATGGAGCCGCCCGCGCCCGTCGCGGCCCCGGCTCCGGTGGCCCAGGTCGTCGCGCCGCCGGTGGCCGCTCCCGTGCAGCCCGCCCCCGTGCAGGCCCCGCCGCCCTCGGCCCCCGCCGGGCCCGCGCCGGGCGCCTGGCCGATCCCGCGCAGCTTCCCGCCCGCGGGAGGCGCTCCGGCCCCCGCCGCCTCTCCCACGTCGCAGCCGCAGGCCGCCCCGGCACCCGCGCCCGTCGCGGCACCGGCACCGGCCCCCGTGCCCACGCCCGCCCCCGCAGTGGCCGCCCCCGGCGGTCAGCCGTCCGCGGCCGCGCAGCAGGGCGCCGCGCAGGTCCGGCAGCTGTGGCCGCAGATCCTGGAGGCGGTGAAGAACCGCCGCCGCTTCACCTGGATCCTGCTCAGCCAGAACGGCCAGGTGGCCGGGTTCGACGGCAGCGTGCTCCAGGTGTCGTTCATCAACGCCGGCGCCCGGGACAGCTTCGTCGGCAGCAACAGCGACGACGTGCTGCGCCAGGCGCTGGCCGACGCGCTGGGCGTGGACTGGCGGATCGAGTGCATCGTCGACCCGTCCGGCGGTGCCGGCGCGGCCCCGAGCGCCGCTCCCGCCGGTGGCGGCTGGGGGGCCCCGGCCCGTCCGGCGGCCGCCGCGCCGCCGATGGCCGCCCCCGCCCCCGCGCCGACCCCGGCGCCGGTCCGGCAGGCCCCCGCCCCGGTGCAGCCCCAGCCCCAGGCGCAGGCCCCCGCGCCGGTCCAGGCCCCGCCGCCCGCGGCGGTGCCGCAGGCCCGTCCGGTGCAGTCGGTGGCCCCGGAGGACGACATCCCGGAGGAGGACGACCCGGACCTCAACGAGGAGGCGTTCTCCGGTCAGGAGCTGATCATCCGCGAGCTGGGCGCCACGGTGCTGGAGGAGATCCACCACCGCGGCAACTGAGCGGGCCCCGGGCCCGTAGGCTCGGCGGTGACGAACGACGAACCGCATGACAGCAAGGAGTGAGCCGTGTTCCCCGGTGGCGGTCAGCCCAACATGCAGCAGCTGCTCAAGCAGGCGCAGAAGATGCAGGAAGAGCTCGCCAAGGCCCAGCAGGAGCTGGCCGAGGCGAAGGTGAACGGTACGGCGGGCGGCGGCCTGGTCGAGGCCACCGTGACCGGTTCCGGTGAGCTGGTGGCGCTGACCATCGCCCCGGCCGCCGTCGACCCGGAGGACACCGAGACCCTGGCCGACCTGATCCTGGCGGCCGTTCGGGACGCCAACCAGGCCGCCCAGAAGATGCAGGCCGAGCGGATGGGCCCGCTCACCCAGGGCCTGGGCGGCGGCATCCCCGGCCTGCCGTTCTGATCTGACACAGGTCAGCGCCGCAGGTCGGCAAGCACGTCTGAGCCGCAGGTCAGGGCACGGGCAGGGCAGCGGCAGAACACGGGCCAGGGCGTCGATCAGCGCCCGGTCCGTACAGCAGACGGTCTGGAGTTCATTCGACGGACCAATGTGATTTCTGTGGGAGTCGGGCGTCGGGCGGTGTGTCCGGCGCCCGATTCGTTGGATGATGGCACCGGAGCACCACCGACCATCCGAGGGAAGGCGCGACGTGTACGAGGGCGTGGTTCAGGACCTGATCGACGAACTGGGCAGGCTGCCCGGCGTCGGGCCCAAGAGCGCGCAGCGGATCGCCTTCCACGTGCTGCAGGCCGACCCGACGGACGTGCGCCGCCTCGCGCACGCGCTGCTGGAGGTCAAGGACAAGGTCCGCTTCTGCGTGGTCTGCGGCAACGTCGCGGAGGCCGAGCAGTGCCGGGTCTGCCTGGACCCGCGCCGCGACCTCGGCGTCATCTGCGTGGTCGAGGAGCCCAAGGACGTCGTCGCCATCGAGCGCACCCGTGAGTTCCGCGGCCGCTACCACGTGCTGGGCGGCGCGATCAGCCCCATCGAGGGCGTCGGCCCGGACGACCTGCGCATCCGCGAGCTGCTGTCGCGCCTCGCGGACGGCACGGTCACCGAGCTGATCCTGGCCACCGACCCCAACCTGGAGGGGGAGGCGACCGCCACCTATCTGGCCCGGCTCTGCAAGCCGATGGGCCTGAAGGTGACCCGCCTGGCGAGCGGACTGCCCGTCGGCGGGGACCTGGAGTACGCGGACGAGGTCACCCTCGGCCGCGCCTTCGAAGGGAGACGACTGCTCGATGTCTGACCGGACGATCAACCAGCAGCCCCACGGGGAGCCCGAGACCCACGCCCCGCACACCCACGGCCACGGCTCGGAGCCGGACGACTTCGCCGTGCAGATCGCCGACTCGGTGGAGAGCTTCGTGCTCGCCGTCACCGAGGTCGCCAAGGGCGACGAACCGGGCAGCGCGGTCTCGCTGCTGCTCCTGGAGGTCTCCCAGCTGCTGCTGGCCGGCGGCCGGCTGGGCGCCATCGAGGACGTCGTCCCCGAGGACCGCTTCGAGCCCGACGCCGGTCCCGAGCCGGACGGCGAGCAGCTGCGCGAGCGCCTCGCCGCGCTGCTCGCGCCGATCGACGTCTACCACGAGGTCTTCGACCCGTACGGCCCGCCGGAGAAGCCGAACGCCTTCCGGATCTCGGACGACCTGGCCGGCGTGGTCAGCGAGCTCCAGCACGGCCTGACCCACTACCGCGAGGGCCGGGTCAGCGAGGCGCTCTGGTGGTGGCAGTTCTCGTACCTCTCCAACTGGGGCACGACCTGCACCGCGGTGCTGCGGGCGCTGCAGTCGCTGATCGCCCACGTCCGGCTGGACAGCCCGATCGGCGCGGTGCCCGACGGTGCGGACACCGACGACGACGGCCTCACCGACGAGCAGCTGGAGCAGCAGGCCGGCGATCTGATGGTGGCCGAGCTCGGTCTCGGGCGGTAGCTCGTCCGGGTGGTGGGTCGTCCGGGTGGTGGGTCGTCCGGGTGGTGGGCTGCGGCGCACATGTGACGAATGCCTCAGCCATTCGCCCGGAAAAGAAATCCGGCCGTGGCGGCGTCCATCCGTCCGATGATTCTTCGGAACCGCGCCGAATGCCCCGCAGACCTGCCGGTGGCGCCCCGCCTGCCGTCGCTCACGTGCTGAAACGGCCGTCTCATCATATGGAAGACACCAGTCGGGACACCCCTGCTCGGTAGACTGACGCCGACCGCACCCCCCTCTCCCCCGGGGGGTACGGGGGCCTGGCGCCCCCGGAAAACGACACAAGTCGAGGAGCGCACGTGGGCCTTGTCGTGCAGAAGTACGGCGGCTCATCCGTTGCGGATGCCGAAGGCATCAAGCGCGTGGCCCGTCGAATCGTTGACGCCAAGAAGGCCGGCCATGAGGTCGTCGTCGTGGTGTCCGCGATGGGCGACACGACGGACGAGCTCATCGAACTCGCGGAGCAGGTGTCACCGCTTCCTGCCGGCCGTGAGTTCGACATGCTGCTGACCGCTGGAGAGCGCATCTCCATGGCGCTGCTGGCCATGGCGATCAAATCCCTGGGTCACGAGGCCCAGTCCTTCACGGGCAGTCAGGCCGGTGTCATCACCGACTCCGTCCACAACAAGGCGCGCATCATCGACGTGACGCCGGGTCGCATCCGCACCGCCCTGGACGAGGGCAACATCGCGATCGTGGCCGGCTTCCAGGGCGTGTCCCAGAGCAGCAAGGACATCACCACGCTGGGCCGCGGCGGCTCGGACACCACGGCCGTCGCCCTCGCGGCGGCGCTCAAGGCCGAGGTCTGCGAGATCTACACCGACGTGGACGGCGTGTTCACCGCCGACCCGCGCGTGGTGAAGAAGGCTCGCAAGATCGACTGGATCGCGTACGAGGACATGCTGGAGCTGGCCTCGTCCGGTTCCAAGGTGCTGCTCGACCGCTGTGTGGAGTACGCCCGCCGCTACAACATCCCGATTCACGTACGCTCGTCCTTCTCGGGTCTTCCCGGGACGATCGTCAGCAACGACAACCCGAACAAGCCCGAAGGGGGCGAGATGGAGCAGGCCATCATCTCCGGAGTCGCCCACGACACCTCCGAGGCCAAGGTCACGGTCGTCGGGGTGCCCGACAAGCCGGGCGAGGCGGCGCGCATCTTCCGTGCCATCGCCGACGCCGAGGTCAACATCGACATGGTGGTGCAGAACGTCTCCGCCGCGTCGACCGGCCTGACCGACATCTCCTTCACCCTGCCCAAGACCGAGGGCCAGAAGGCCATCGACGCGCTCGGCCGGGTCAAGGAGGGCATCGGCTACGAGTCGCTGCGCTACGACGACGCGATCGGCAAGATCTCGCTGGTCGGCGCCGGCATGCGCTCCAACCCGGGCGTCACCGCGACCTTCTTCGAGGCGCTGTCCGCCGCGGGCGTGAACATCGAGCTGATTTCCACCTCGGAGATCCGCATCTCGGTGGTCACCCGCGCCGACGACGTGCCGGAGGCGGTCCGCGCCGTGCACAGCGCCTTCGGCCTGGACAGCGAGTCGGACGAGGCCGTCGTCTACGGCGGCACCGGGCGATGACCCGGCAGCCGGGCAGGGGCTCCGGGCGATGACCCGGCGCCCGAACCTCGCCGTCGTCGGCGCCACCGGCGCGGTCGGCGAGGTGCTGCTCGGCCTGCTCTCGCTCCGTCAGGACATCTGGGGCGAGGTCCGACTCGTCGCCTCCCCGCGTTCGGCCGGCCGCGCGCCGGTCGTGCGCGGGGAGGCGGTCGGGGTCGTCCCGCTGACGGAGGAGGCCTTCGCCGGGATCGACGTCGCCGTGTTCGCCGTCCCCGACCAGGTGTCCGCCCAGTGGGCGCCGATCGCGGCATCCAAGGGCGTCGTGGTGGTCGACGACTCGGCCGCCTTCCGTACCCGCGGGGACGTGCCGCTGGTCGTCCCCGAGGTCAACGCGGCCGCGCTGCGGATCCGTCCGCGCGGCATCGTGGCCAGCCCGGCCGGCACCACGCTCGCACTGGTCGCGGCGGTCGGCGCGCTGCACGCCGAGTACGGGCTGGAGCAGCTGGTCGTCGCCACCTACCAGGCCGCCAGCGGTGAGGGCCGCGAGGGCGTCGCCGCGCTGCGCGAGCAGACCGCGCTGGTGGCCGGCACCGAGGTCGGCCGGCAGACCGGCGACCTGCGCGCCGTGATCGCCGACGACGGGCCGTTCGCCGCCCCGCTCGTCCTCAACGCCGTGCCCTGGACCGGCGGCCTGCGCGAGGGCGGCTGGTCCGCCCAGGAGCTGGGCCTGCGCGACGAGGCCCGCAAGATCCTCGGCCTGCCCGCCCTGAGGGTCTCCGCGACCTGCGTGCGCATCCCGGTGGTGCGCACCCACGCGCTGGCCGTGCACGCGCGCTTCGAACGCGAGGTCAGCCAGGAGCACGCGCAGGACATCCTGCGCGAGACGCCCGGTGTGGTCCTCTACGACGATCCGGCGGCCGGGGAGTTCCCGACGCCGAACGACGTGGTCGGCACCGACCCGGTCTGGGTCGGGCGGGTGCGCCGGGCGCTGGACGAGCCGGACGCGCTCGATCTCTTCCTCTGCGGCGACAACCTGCGCAAGGGTGCCGCGCTGAACCTGGTGCAGATCGCCGAACTGGTGGCCCGTGAGCTGACGGCGGGGGAGGAGCGGGCCCTCGACACCCCGGACGGGCCCTCGGAGCGCCGGACCTGAGGGTCCCTTGTGCCCGGGGATGTCCGCACCTGTGTCCGCTCCTCGACACAATCTGTCCGGAATCCCGTGGGAATCCCCTGGAGGCCTCTTCCGCCGATGCGGAAGAATGGCCCCCGGGCTGGGCAACCATGACAGGGGATCGAGTGTCCAACGGGCGTGGCGAACGTGATGGTGGGGGCAAGGGCGGGCATCCCGGCGAGAGCCGCGGTGGCCTTCCCCTCGCGCGCCCCGTGGTCTTCGAGTAGGCCGGAAGACGACCAGATGACGGCGGCCGCACCCGGTGCGGCGGACTCCGGCGCGGGTACCGACGCGGGTACCAGCGAGGACCTGCTCACCGAGACCTACCAGGCGCACTACCGCTCGCTGCTGCGGCTTGCCGCGCTGCTCCTGGACGACCTCTCCACCTGTGAGGACGTCGTGCAGGAGGCCTTCATCCGGGTGCACGCCGCCCGGCGCCGGGTGCGCGAACCCGAGAAGACCCTGGCCTACCTGCGGCAGACCGTGGTGAACCTGTCGCGCTCCACGCTGCGCCGCCGCATCCTCGGTCTGCGACTGCTGCCGAAGCCCATGCCTGACATGGCCAGTGCAGAAGAAGGTGCCTACGATGCCTTGGAGCGCGACCAGTTGAAGGCCGCGCTGCGTGGTCTGCAACGCCGTCAGCGGGAGGTTCTGGTGCTGCGTTACTTCGTGGACATGACGGAGGCGCAGGTCGCCGAGACCCTGGGCATCTCGCTCGGCTCCGTGAAGGCCTACGGATCACGCGGACTCGCCGCCCTCCGGACCCAGATGGAGGCCGGACATGGCTGACGGCGCCTGGCAGCGGCCCGGGGACGACGACCTCTCGGGTCTCTCCTCCGAGGAGCGGGCACTGCGTGAGCTGATGCACCACGCGGTGGCCGGGATCCAGCCCGGGTCCGGCGCCCTGCCCCGCATCCGTCAGGCCGTACCCCGGCGCCAGGCCGCCCGGCGCGGGGCCTGGACCGGCGCGGCGGCGCTGGCCCTGGCCGTCGCGGTCGCCCTGCCCGTCCTGCACGACGGGGACCACCTCGGGCTCTCCGGCGGGCCCGGCTCGGCCGAGGCCCAGAGCCCGACCCCCACCGCCCCCGGCGGCAGGACAGGCGGCGGGTCCGCCGGCACCGGCGCGGCGGTGCACACCGGCCCGAGCGGCACCGGGGACACCACGTCCTCCTCGGGCACCGCCTCCGCGTCGCCCAGCCCCGGCGTGGACACCACCCGGCCGGGCCTCACCCCCACCCCCACCGGGGCCCCCGGCACCGGGGACGGCGGGATCGTCCCGCTCTGCACCCGGACGGACCTCGGACAGGGCACCGCGCAGGTCGGTGCGGCGGACGGGCAGGGGCGGATCTACGGCTCCTTCACCGTCTACAACGTCTCCGGGCGCAGCTGCCGCCTCGGCGGACCGGGCGCGGTGGCCGTCACCGAGGTCAGCGGCGCCGACCGCAGCCGGGTCCGTACGGCCGACCACACCCCCGGCGACCCGGCGGGCAGCCTGCCCGCGATGGACACCGAGCCACCCGTACTGGCGCCGCAGGCCGGCTACCGGGTGCCGTTCGCGTGGATCCCCGACCAGGGCTGCGGCTCCGGCGGCTCCGGCGGCACCGTGACCAGCGCGCCCACCGGAGCCAACCAGGTGGCCCTGACCACCCAGGCCCCCGGTGCCGCCTCGGACGCCCCCGCCTCCGGCAACTCGGCGGCCCCGAGCTCCAACCCGCAGGCCAGCGCGACGCCGACCTCCGGTCCCACCCCGGCGCCCAGCCCGACCGCCACTCCGACCGGCAGCCCCACCACCGGCCCGGCCACCGCCACCATCGCCCACACCCCGGCCCCGGGCAGCCCGGCGGCCGCGACGGCCTCGCTGCCGGTCGCCTGCGGGGGGACGCTCTACCGGGGCGGGGTGCAGTCCACAGGCGGGGCGGCCGCCCAGCCGTCGGGGACGCCGGCGGCGGGCTGAGCGGGGCGCTCCCGGGCTCCGCTTCTCGGGCTCGGCTCCTCGGGGCTCCCGCGTCGCCCGTGCCCGGCGGTCCTCCCGTCCTCGGCGGACCCCGTGGTCCGGGACGGTGTGAGGAATGGTTACCGTGGGGGGTGTGTACCGGTTCCTCCTGACTCCGCGCTGGCTCAGCGGCACCGCACTGGCCATGGCGGCCGTGGCGGTGTGCGTCTGGCTGGGCACCTGGCAGCTCGGCCGATTCGAGGACCGCGTCACCGTGCACCAGGAGACCAAGCAGTCCCTCACCGCTTCGAGTGACACAAAGCCGATCGACGACCTGCTCACCCAGGCCAGCCCGCAGGTGACCACGCAGACCGTCGGCAAGCCCGTCACGGTGACCGGCAGCTATGACACCGAGCACCAACTCCTCGTCCCCAACCGGATGCTGGGCGACAAGCAGGGCTACTACGTGCTCACCCCGCTGCGCACCGCCGACGGACACGCCGTCGCCGTGGTGCGGGGCTGGATGCCCGGGGCCCCGTCCGGGGCCGTGGCCGAGGCGCCGCCGACCGGACCGGTGACGGTGATCGGACGGCTGCAGGCCAACGAGGCGGTGGGCAGCAACGGCGCGGTGGCGGGTGGTCTGCCCGCCGGGCAGCTCGGCATGATCAACCGGGCCTCGCTGCTGAACGTCCTCGAATACGACGGCTGGTACGACGGCTGGGTGGCCGCCGACCAGGTGCCCACCGGGCTGACGGCCGTGCCGACCGTGCAGCCGCAGGGCGGCGACGGGCTCACCCTGCGCGCCTTCCAGAACCTGGGCTACACCCTGGAGTGGTTCGTCTTCGCGGGCTTCGTGGTCTTCATGTGGTTCCGCCTGCTGCGCCGCGAGGTGGAGGCGGAGCAGGACCGGGCCCTCGGGCTGGACCCGGTCCTGGACTGACCCTTCGGAGCCCTACCGGGTGGGCTTGCCGGGCGCGGGCACCGGCTTGGCCGGGGTGGCGACCGCCGATGGGGTCGTGGTCGGGGTCGCGGTGGGAGCCGGTGGCTGGGCCGACGGCTGACCCGGTGTCTGCGAGGGGACGGCCGGGCCGGCGCCGCCGAACGGCGTCGACATGTCGTCGTCCTCCTCGGGTACCGCGTTGTCGCAGTGGCCGCGACCGCCGGCCCCGCCCGAGTCGTAGCGGTCGATGTGGTGGTGCACGGTGCGCCCGTTCGACCCCTTGGACCCGTTGGATCCCTTGGACCCCTTCGAGCCCTTCGAGCCCGAGCCGGACGAGCCCTTGGACCCGCTGGACCCCTTCGACCCGCTGGAACCCTTGGCCAGCTGGACCGTGCCGTCGCCGGGCTGGTACGCCGCCCGGACGACGAACGAGCCGGCCCCGGCCCCCGCCGCGCCCGCCTTCGTCGCCGTGGCGAGCGGCGCGCCGGGCACGGCGCCCGCCGGGGGCGTCGAGGCGCCCGCCGTCGGAGCGGGCGGCACGGTCGGCACGGCGGCCGTGGGGCTGGGCAGCACCGGACCGACCGGGGGCGGGCAGGCCGCCTCGGCGGCGTGCGAGCCCGAGCAGCCGGTGAGCACCAGCGCCCCCGCCACTGCCGCTCCCGCGAGCGTCAGCGGACGCCTCACCCAGCCCCTCCCACGGCCCCGCCGGGCATGCCGAGGTGGCGCCGGACGAAGTCGATCTCCAGCCGCAGCTGCTTGATCCGCTCCTCCACCACCAGCGACCCGTGCCCGGCGTCGTACCGGTACACCTCGTGCGGCTTGCCGAGCCGCTCCAACTGCTCGACGTAGTTGTCGATCTGCCGGATCGGGCAGCGCGGGTCGTTCACCCCGGCGCTGATGTAGACCGGCACCCGCACCTGCTCGACGTAGGTCAGCGGCGAGGAGGCGGTGAAGCGCTCCGGGACCTCCTCCGGGGTGCCGCCGAAGAGCGTGCGGTCCAGCGACTTCAGTGCCTCCATCTCGTCGGCGTACGCGGCGTGGTAGTCCGCGACCGGTACGGCGGCGACGCCGAGCGACCAGCTCTCCGGCTGGACGCCCAGGCCGAGCAGGGTCAGGTAGCCGCCCCAGCTGCCGCCGGTCAGCACCAGGCGCTGCGGGTCGGCCAGGCCGTCGGCGACCGCCCACTCCCGGACGGCGGCGATGTCCTCCAGCTCGATCAGGCCGACCCGCTCGTGCAGCGCGTCGGTCCAGGCCTGCCCGTAACCGGTCGAGCCCCGGTAGTTGACCCGGACCACCGCGAAGCCGTGGTCCAGCCAGGCGGCCGGACCGGCGCCGAAGGAGTCGCTGTCGTGGTGGGTCGGGCCGCCGTGGATCTCGAAGACGGTCGGCAGCGGGCCGTCACCGGGGGCGTGGCCGGCCGGGCGCTGTACCAGGGCGTGCACCCGCCCGCCGGGGCCGTCCACCCAGACGTCCTCGACCGGGACGGAACCGGGCGGCACCGGACCCGGCGCCCGCAGCACGACCGCACCGGCGGTGGAGCGGACGGCGGAGGGCTCGGCGGCGGAGGACCACAGGTACTCCACGGTGCCGTCCGGACGGGCGGTGGCGCCGCCGACGGTGCCGCGCGGAGTGTCCAGGCGGGTCAGCCGGTCGTCCGCGAGCGAGTACGAGAACAGCTCGCTGCGGGCCTCGTACTCGTGCTCGACCAGCAGCTCCCCGGCCCCGGGGCGCCACTGCGCGGAGACGTCGCCGGGCAGCTCGCGGCCCTGCTCGTCGCGCAGCGGGAGGGCGGTCTCGGCGCCGGTGGCGACGTCCCAGATCATCGGCTCCCAGCGGCCGGTGCGCTGGTGGGCGACCAGCAGGCGGGTGTCGCCCTCGACCGGGGCGAAGCCCAGGCAGGCGACGCCGCGCGGCTCGTCCCGGCCGGTCACCTCGTCCAGCTCGGCGACCGTCTCGATGCCGTCCCCGCCGAGGCGGACCACGCGGATCGCGGAGTGCATCGCGTCGCCGTGCTCGGTGTGGTCGATGGCGAGCAGGGTGCCGTCGTGGCTCAGGTCGCCGACACCGCCGTACTCCTCGTGCCGGTAGATCTCGACCGGCTCGGCGGCGCCGGGGCGGCGCAGGTGCAGGGTGGTGCCGTCCTCGTCGGTGGAGCGGCCGACGACCACCGTCCCGTCGCGGCCGAGGGCCAGACCGGCCGAGTAGGAGGGGGCGAGACCGGGCACGGCCTCCTCGTCCGGGCCGCCCGCGAAGGGCTGGCGGCGCCAGACGCCGAACTCGTCGCCGTCGTGGTCGTCGAACCACCAGACCCAGGCGCCGTCCGGGGACAGCTCGGCGTCGGTGGTGCCGTTCGGGCGGTCGGTGACCTGACGGTGGGTTCCGGTGGCGCGGTCCCAGGCGTAGACCTCGTAGGTGCCGGTCGAGTTGGACACGTACAGGGCCCGGTCGGGGGCGTCCTCGGCCCAGTCCGGCAGCGACACCCGGGCCGCCCTGAAGCGCTGCTCCCACGCCGGTACGGCGCTCTTCTCCTCGCTCATCCGACCATCCAACCCGATCGGTGGGAGGGAACGGAACCGGCGGGTGGGTTCGATCCACCCGCCGGCTCCGTTCCTTCCGTTCGCTCCGTTCCGTTCCCGGGACGTTCACGAACGCCCGGGTCCTGAGAACGCCCGGGGTTCCAACCGCGCCCGGGGGTCCAACCGTGCCCGGGGTTCCAACCGTGCCCGGGGTTCCAACCGTGCCTGGGTTCTAACCGCGCCCGGGGCCCTGGGAACGCCCGGCCGTGCTCGGCAGCAGCCGGACCAGTCCCACGAGGACCAGCTCCAGCACCGCGAGCGCCGTCACGCTGCGGCCGAAGGCGGCGGTCGCGTCGCCCGCGCCGTAGTAGACCAGGCCGATCAGCGCGATCCCGACGGCGCCGCCGACCTGCTGCGCGGTGGCCACCACCCCGGCCGCCGAACCGGCCAGCTGCGGTTCGACGGCCGCCAGGGCGACGGTGGTGACCGGGGCGATCACCAGGCCCATGCCGAGGCCGTCGACGAACAGCCCGGGTGCCAGCCACCAGACGCTGCCGTCCGCCGCGCCGTAGGCGGCGAGGGCGAGCAGGCCCAGCCCGGCGGCCATCAGCAGGCCGCCGACGGTGATCGTGCGCGGCTCGCCGAGCCGGGCGGTGACCAGGTGGGTGGTGTTGGAGGTGATCAAGTAGCCGAGGCCGATCGCGGTGAACACCAGTCCGGCGCCGAGCGCGTCCAGGCCGCGGCCGAACTGCAGGTGCAGGGCGAGCACCAGGAAGAAGGAGGCCTGGCCGAGCCAGAAGGCGAGCTGGGCGAGCAGTCCGGCGCTGAACGCGCGGCTGCGGAACAGCCGGGTGTCGACCAGCGGGGCTGCGTCGCCGATGTGGGTGGTGGTCCGCGTGGTCCGCGTGGCACGCGTGGCACGCGTGGCACGCGTGGTGCGGTGCTGGTGGACGGCGAAGGCGGTGAGCAGGACGAGCGATGCGGCGAGGCAGAGCCCGGTCCACAGCGGCCAGTCGAGCCCCGGCCCCTGGATCAGCGGCAGCACCAGGGCGGTCAGCCCGATGGTGACCAGCAGGACGCCGACCGGGTCCAGGCCGGGCCGCTGCGGGGCGCGCGACTCCGGCAGGCAGCGGCGGACCAGGGCGAGGGCGGCCAGACCGATCGGCAGGTTGATCAGGAAGCAGCTGCGCCAGCCGAGGCCGAGGAGGTCCGCGCGGATCAGCAGCCCGCCGATCAGCTGACCGAACACCGCGCCGACGCCCATCGTCAGCCCGTACCGGGCGAAGGCCCGGGCCTGCGCCGCGCCGCTGAAGGCGGTCCGCAGGATCGCCAGCACCTGCGGGCCCATCAGCGCCGCCGCCAGGCCCTGGACGACCCGGGAGCCGACCAGGGCGCCTGCGGTGGGGGCGAGGCCGCAGGCGGCGGAGGCGAGGGTGAACAGGGCCAGGCCGAGCGCGAACACCCGGCGGCGGCCGTAGCGGTCGCCGAGCCGGCCGGCGGTGACCAGCCCGGCCGCCAGGGCCAGGCTGAACCCGGCCATCACCCACTGGACGGCGGCGGGGCCGGCGCCGAGGTCGGCCTGGAGGGAGGGGACGGCGACGTTGACGACGAAGACGTCGAGGGAGGTCATGAAGGTGGCGGTCAGGACGACCAGCAGCAGGCCCTTGGGGGCCGTGGCTGCCTTCGGCGCAGTGGCGGCCGCGGCTTCGGCCGACCGCCGGGTGTCCAGGGCGGTGCTCATCTCGGGCTCTCCTCAAGGGCTTGGGGTCGGGGCGGGGTCCGGGGCCTGGGCTCGGGGGCCTTCGGGGTTCGGGTCCGGGCTCGGGTTCCGGGCCGGGTTCCGGTTCCCGTTCCGGGTCCGGTTCGGGGAGGGGCGCCGCCGGGTGGCCCGGCGGCGCCCCTCCGGGCGGGTCGCGCCAGCGGCTCAGGCGCCCGGCACGCGGTCCAGGAAGCCGTACACGGCGCCGATCCGGCCGTCCGGGGTGGCCGCCAGCACGTCGAAGCCGATCACCACCGGCTCGGCGCCGGCCGGGCCGAGGTTCCAGGTGAACCGGGCGATGTCGTGGTGCGCGTCCACCGGGCCGAGGGTGAACTCCAGCCCCGGGAACTGGGCCTGGGCCGCGCCGATCAGCGCGTCGATCGCGTCCCGGCCGGCGACGGCGGCCAGCGGGTCGGTGTAGCGGCCGTCCTCGGCCCAGACCTCGTCGATCAGCTTGCGGCGGGCCGCCGGGTCGGTCTCGTTCCAGACCGCGAGGTAGCGCTCGGCGAGCTGCTGGAGGGCGGCGACGGTGATCTCGGTCATGGCTGTCTCCCGTGTTCCGGTGGGTGGTTGGGCGGGTCGTTCCCGCTGCTCAACCAAGGTATGGACGGGCCGGGCCGGGCGAATCAGTCACGTATAGGCATGGCGGTACGTAGCTCTCGCCCCGGGGTACCGGCGGCCGGCTGGGTAGGGTCGGGGGCATGCTGTACGGGAGGGAACACGAACAGGCCGCCGTGGCAGGACTGTTGGCGGCGGCGGGGGACGGACGCAGCGGGGCCCTGCTGCTGCGCGGCGAGGCGGGGATCGGCAAGACCGCGCTGCTCGACGACGCCGTCGCGCGGGCCGGGGCGGGTTTCCGGGTGATCCGGGCGGCCGGCGTCGAGTACGAGGCCGAACTGCCCTTCGCCGGGCTGAGCCTGCTGCTCGCCCCCGGTCTGGACCGGCTGTACGCCCTGCCCGGGCCGCAACGGCGAGCCCTGGAAGCGGCGTTCGGGCTCGGAGACTCGTCGACGGCGACCGCGGACCGGCTGCTGGTCGGCCTCGCCACCCTCGGACTGCTCGCCGAACTCGCCTCCGAGCAGCCGCTGTTGTGCGTGATCGACGACGTGCAGTGGCTGGACCGCGCCTCCCTGGACGCGCTGCTGCTGGCCGCCCGGCGGCTCCAGGCCGAGGGGGTCGCCCTGCTGCTCGCCGCCCGCACCGAGGGCGGTGCCTCCGCGGAGCGGCAACTCGGCCTCCCCGAACTGCGGGTGAGCGGCCTGTCCGAGACCGATGCCGCCCGCCTGCTGGCGCACCGGGCCGGCCCCGACCTGCCCGCCGCCGTCCGCGACCGGCTGCTCGCCGAGGCCGCCGGCAACCCGCTCGCCCTCACCGAACTCCCGGTCGCCGCCGGGCCGCAGCCGCACACCGCGGGCGGGCTACCGCTCACCAGCCGGCTGCTGATCGCCTTCCACGGCCAGGTCACCGGCCTGCCCCCGGCCACCCAGACCCTGCTGCTGATCGCCGCCGCCGAGGAGAGCGGCGAGCTGGACGTCGTGCTGCCCGCCGCGGCCGCGCTCGGCATCGGTGCCGAACAGCTCACCCCCGCCGAGGAATCCGGCCTGGTGACGGTCACCGCCGACCGTCGGATCGCGTTCCGCCACCCACTGCTGCGCTCCGCGATCCTGCAACGCGCACCGCACCACCAGCGGCTGACGGTCCACCGGACCATCGCCGAGGCGCTGCCCGACGGCGACCGCCGCACCTGGCACCGTGCCCTCGCCGCCACCGCCCCCGACGCCGACCTGGCCGACGCACTGGAACGCACCGCCGTCCGCGCCGAGCGCCGCGGCGGCCACGGCGGCGCCGCCGCGTACGAGCGCGCCGCCCGGCTCACCCCCGACCGCGACGCCGCCACCCGCCGGCTCGTCCTGGCCGCCGAAGCCGCCACCGAGGAAGGCGAGTTGGTACGGGCCGAGGCGCTCGCGGACGAGGCCGCCGGCCGCACCGACAACGTCCTCGCGCACGCCCTGCTGGACCAGGTCCGGGCCACCGCGCACTTCTGGCGCGGCTCGTACCCGACGGCGAACCGGCTGCTGCTCGACGCCGCCGGTACGGACATCGAGCCCTCGCACGCCGCCCGGATGCTGTTCCAGGCCTTCCACGCCGCCTGGTACGCGGGGGAGGAGGCGGTGGTCGCGGTGCTCGACCGGCTCGCCGCCCTCCCGCTCGCCCCCGACGACCCCCTGGCCCCGCTCGCCCGCCACCTGCCCGCCGCGGTCCTCCCGGCCCTCGGCAGACCCGCCGGGCCCCTGCCGCCCGTCCGGGAGAGCGCCGGGGCCGCCCGCCGGGCCGGCGCCGAGACCCCCGTCGACCTCGTCCAGCTCTGTGGCGCCACCCTCATCCTCGGCCGCGACGAGGAGACCGTCGAACTCGGCGGCGAACTGGTCGCCGAGGCCCGCGCCAAGGGCACCGTGGGGGTGATGCCCACCCTGCAGTTCTTCCTCGCCGAGGCCGAACTCTTCCACGGCCGCCACGCCGACGCCGAACTCACCGCCACCGAGGCCCTCGCCCTCGCCCAGGACACCGGCCAGCACCAGTGGGTCAGCCAACTCAGCGCCCTGCTGGCCTACCTGGCCGCCCTGGACGGCCGCACCGAGCGCTGCACCGAACTGGCCACCACCGCCCTCGCCATCACCGGCCCGCAGACCGCCGCCCCCGCCGCCGGCCGCCCCTGGGCCCACTGGGCACTCGCCCTGCTCGACCTCGGCCAGGGCCGCGCCGCCGGCGCCGCGGACCGCCTCCACCCCCTCACCACCGGTCCGCACCGCCACCACGTCTGCGCCACCCGCGCCGTCCCCGACCTGGTCGAGGCCGCCGTCCGCCTCGGCACCCCGGACCGCGCCGCCGAACCCTACGAACGCTTCGCCCGCTGGACCGCCGCCGCCGACCGCCCCTGGGCCGAAGCCCTACGCCTGCGCTGCCAGGCCCTCCTCGGCCCCGACGAACTCGCCGAACCGGCCTACCGCGCCGCCCTCGACCTCCACGCCACCACCCACCGCCCCTTCGAACAGGCCCGCACCGCCCTCCTCTACGGCGAATGGCTCCGCCGCACCCGCCGCCGCACCGACGCCCGCCCCCACCTCCACTTCGCCCTGGAAACCTTCGACCGCCTCGCCGCCCACCCCTGGTCCACCCGCGCCCGCACCGAACTCTCCGCCACCGGCACCCCCGCCCCCGACACCCCGCTCTCCCCACAGAGCCCGCAGACTCCCCTGACCCCGCTGACCCCTCAAGAACTCCAGATCGCCCGCCTGGCCGCCCAAGGCCTCACCAACCGCGACATCGCCGCCCAACTCTTCCTGAGCCCCCGCACCGTCGCCCACCACCTCTACAAGGCCTATCCCAAGCTGGGCATCACCTCCCGCACAGCCCTCGCGTCCGTGCTCTGACACGACGTCGACAGGGCCGCCCACCGGCTCCAGGGCCCCGGTGCGGGCGGCAGCCGCATCGGGTGCTGATCGGGGGCTCGGACCTGGGCGTGACGGCCGGAATCGGGCCGCGCCCGCGCACGGTGGGCGACGGCCAGGCCGCCGTCGAGCGGACACCCTGTCACGCCGAAAGGCCCTCGGGCTCGCCACGTGTCGTGGATCACGCGGCAGTCGCCGGTGGAGGCGGACGGCCCCGCCGACGGCTCCTCAGCAGCCGGAAACGCCAGAGGGCCCATCGGATCTCTCCGATGGGCCCTCTGGACTGGGTCGGGGTGGCGGGATTTGAACCCACGGCCTCTTCGTCCCGAATGAGGGCACTGTGTGGCCGCACTCAGGAGGAAGCCCCGAACATCCACGTGAGGGCGTTGGTCGGCGTTGGCCCCACGCGGTTGAGCGGGGTTGCTGATTCAAGATCCACTCCCTGCTCACTCCCACCTCTACCGTCTCCGCTTCGGTCGATGGCGGCGGTTGGCTAACGTCCCCACCCACTTCAACGGGGAACGGTCCGGGGAGTCGAGAGCAGGGGCGGGAAAAATCGCGGATTCTCATCACGTCGGGGGCCTCGTTCGTTCTGCCCGCATCCCGGCCGCCCGTCCGCCACCCGGTCGGTTCCGCTCTGAAGTGATCAACGATCCGTTAAAATCGGCATCGAACGATCTCGGGCCGGGGGGCATGCGGGGTCCGGAGACAACGGGGGAAGAGAACGTGGCAGATCCTGATGCGAGCCTGCAATTCAAGGTCAACCCTGCCGAACTGGACGGCTGCGGGCAGAGCGCGCAGCACGTCGGGGGTCTGATACCGGGTGAGACCGCGAAGCTCGCGGAGCCGTGTAACCAGGCCGCCGGCACGCTGCAGGGGTGGCTGACGGCCGCGGCGGTGCGCGACTGCGGGGCCAACTGGAAGACGCTGCTGGACAAGCTCGCCGGTGACATGGGCGACGTCGGTACCAAGCTCGCCACCACGGCCACCTACTACCGTCAGGCCGAGCAGAACGCCCACAACAGCATGCGCAACCCGGCCGCCCCGGTCCCGGACGAGCCGGACCCGTTCGGCACGACGGTCGTCCCGGGCCCCGTGAAGCCGTCCAGTGCGAAGGCGGCCGAGTAAGCGATGGACATCAAGACGCTCTACGACGCCAACATCAACAACATCACCATCGCGAAGAACGCCTTCGACAAGCTCTACTCGGCCTTCGGCCAGCACATCGAGTCCTGGCAGCACGATGTCGTCGACCGACTCACCAACTCGCACTGGACCGGCACCGCCTCCGACCACGCCCATGCCCGAATCCAGTTCCTGGGCACCGAACTCCAGTCCGCGCACAGTGAGCTCGACTTCGTCAGCAAGGCGCTTGCCAAGGCCGCCGAACAATTCGCGCTGGCCCAGGCCCACTTGGTCTACGCCTTGGACGACGCCAAGAACGCGAAGCTCAACGTCGCCCCTGACGGCCGCATCACGTGGGACAAGGAGCCGACGTCCGCGAACTACGCGGGCGCCGGCGCCGAGACGGCGGCGATCGCCATCAGCAACCGCATCGCCGCCGCGCTCAACGAGGCTGACCACGCGGACCAGGAGATCAGCGCCCGGCTGAACCACTTCGCGAGCAACGCGAGCAACGGCCTCGGCCTGGACGCCGCCATGGTGGCCAAGGACCAGGCCGCCGAGACCGCCCGCGAGCAGATACCCGCCAAGGGCACCGACCCGGCCAACGTCAAGAAGTGGTGGGACGGCCTCACCGAGACCGAGCAGCAGAAGTTCATCCACGACGCCCCCGACCAGGTCGGCAACCTCGACGGCGTCCCCGCCGCCACCCGCGACCAGGCCAACCGCCTGAACCTCACCCGCTCCCAGGCGGACCTCCAGAAGCAGCTCAGCGACCTTGACAAGTCCGAGCCCCTCTCGGTGACGGGAACCCCGTATGGGGCCACCGAGAGTCCGGACCACATCGTCTGGAAGGCCGAGCGAGAGGCCCTACAGGGCAAGCTGAAGGGTCTCCAGGCCATCCAGGACCGCCTGGACCAGCCCGTCACCGAACAGAACCCGCAGCCGTTCCTGCTCGGGCTCGACGCCTATGCGCCGGGAGGCCGCGCGATCCTCGCGCTGAACAACCCGGACACCGCCGACCACGTGGCCACCTTCGTCCCCGGCACCGAATCCAAGCTCGCCGGTGTGGGCGGCACCATGGACAAGGCGAAGGAGATGTACCGCAGCGCCATCGACGCAAGCCCCGGAAGCAAGGTCTCCACCATCGCCTATGTGAACTACACGGCACCGCAGTCGGCCAAGCCTAGCTTCACGCAGCCGGTCCCGGACGCGGCCTACGAGGGATACGCCAAGGACGCGGAGCAGAACCTCTACGACTTCCAGTCCGGCCTGCGGGCCACCCACCAGGGGTCCCCGTCCCACAACACGATCATCGGACACAGCTACGGCAGCACGGTCGTCGGCTACGCCATGCGCGACAAGGGACTGCCCGTCGACAGTGTGGTCTTCGCCGGAAGCCCAGGCGTCGGCGTCGATAAGGCGGGCGACCTCAACGTCGACCTGGCGAACGGCACGAAGATGGACCCGTCCAAGGTCTACGCTGTGAAAAGCAGCGGCGACTCGATCGACACCTGGACGACCGACCCTCTCGACCCCGACAACTACAACCCCGCCAGCGACGACGACCATCTGCGCTTCGGCCGCAACCCGATGAACCCGGCCTTCGGCGCGCAGCACCTGCCGTCCCAGGACACCGACCACGACCACTACTGGAACAAGGGCACGCCGTCCTGGAAGGCGTTCGGCCGAGTCATCGTGGGAGGGCCGGGCGCATGAGCCGATCCTCACAGCCAGTACCGCGTGGACGGTCCGCTCGCGCGGCTCTGCTGTGCCTGCTGCCCGCAGTCCTCGTGCTCTCCGCCTGCGGAAGCGGCACCCCGTCGATGAACCTCGGACAGGCCGAGGAGCAGGTCAAGGCATACGCCTCCGACGCGCTGGCGGTGCTACCCGATAAGGACACCGTGAAGATCGCCGAGCCGCTGGCGGACAAGGACGCGTGCGGGGACGGCTCGATCCAGACGTATATGCCGTACATCTCGTACAAGCTGCGCGGGATCCCCGGGCCGAAGGTGCACGCCGTGTTCGAGGCAGTACGGCAGCGGCTGAAGCGGGACGGCTTCTCCGTCGAGCGCAGCGACGACCAGCGACTGGACCTGTCCAATGCCGCGAACAAGTTCACCGCCTCGGTCGTGGTGGGCTATCCCGACACGGCGCCGGATACGCTGGACCTGACCGTCCTGGCACCCTGCGTCAAACCCGGCGCCAGCCCAGGGGCTTCCGCGAACGGCTGACCGCGAACTAGTCGAAGCCCATACGACTCGGTCCAGGAGACGGAATGCTTTGCGGCCTGTCGAACCCTCCACCCATCTGGAACCGAAACTCCCCCATGGTTATGGGAGTAGCCCCGCGATCGTGGAGGCAAGAAGCGCGAGCAGGGTGAGGGTGGCGCCGAAGGCCACACCTCCGCGCATGAGGGCGGACGAAGGCGATGCCCCTGATGAACGGGCGAGCAGTACGGCGGCTACGGCGCTCAGCACGGCGACCAGCAGTACAAGGACAACGGTGACCACGATCAGGACCACGATGGCCTTGAGCGGCGGGATTTGAACTCACGGCCTCTTCGTCCCGAAGCAACTCGGGTACCTACCTGGCTTGGGTAGCCCGCATCGCTGACCTGCCTGAACGGTCCCCGACCGTCCGCGGCCGTCCGCCGAAGTGCGCACCCGTTGTAGCGCAGTTAGACACACAGTTCCGCCGACCAGATGGCCTGACTACAGCGAGCGTTTGCGCCCGTGACGGTAGACGTGACCGACTGCGGCACGGCTGCGGCTCAATCCGTGGCGACCCAGCGACCCCGATGGTGACGAACGAAGCGGGTGTCGATCTTGTGCTTCCGGTGAGTCCGCAGCTCGCCAATCTCTTCATGCCGGACCCCGTCGACGACGCGCAGATCGTCGGTCAGGTAGCGGGCTCCGTAGTCAAAGAGGACATGGCAATTCGGGCACAAGCACAGGATGTTTTCCAATACGTCCGGGCCGTTGTACGGGTGTCCGACGGCCTGGATGTGCGCCCCTTCGCTGTAGGAGGAGTCCCCCGGAACAGTGAGGATCTGACTACACATCTGGCACTGGCCCTTGTGGAGCTGCTTCACCAGCTGGGTGACCGCGCTATTGCGGACAACCCTCTGGGTGTTGACGGGGCGCCTCGGCGCAGGGTCATGTGCCGTGTCGCCGTGGAACGGCGTGACGTCCTCCTCTTCCGATGCGCCGGCTGCGACCAGCCGGAACTGCCAGATGCGGTACCCATCCATGCCGATCTTGCTGTGGTGCGACTCGACGCGGAAGAGGCCGTCGTAGCGGAAGCCCGAGGACGGTGAATGCTCAGTGTCTCCACTGGCACCACGAATCACGCGGACCAGGTGGCCTTCGAGTTCGCTTCGCACCAGGCCTGCGTTGCCCGGATCTGTGATGTCCTGGTCGCGGACCTGCCGTCCGTTCTCCTGACCGCCGTGTCCGGTGTAGACGATCAAGTCGCCATAGTCCTCGTCGTCCCTGTACCCGCCAGAGACGACGATGGAGTCGGCCCCCTCGCGCGAGTTGCCGTGGATACCGCCCATCAGCGGCGCGTGCACCCCAGCATCGCTGAGCTCCTTGCGCCGCTGGTACAGAGACCCCACCGGGTGACCTTCGATGTGCCCAAAGACCTTAGCCATGCACCCAGTCTCGCAAGCTGCTATGACAACTCCAGGACTCTGGCCGGCATCAGGGATCCCTGCTTTACAAGGATTGACGTGCGATACCTGCCCTGACCTGCACCGTGCCCGCGCTGCCCGTTCCCTGACTGCCTCACCGCTGGCATCCTCGACTGACCGTCACGTGCCGCCCGTTCTGGCACGCCTGTGGCACGGTCTTCGCCGCCGCCTGCCAGTGCTCTGGAGAAGCCGGCTCCCACGTAGGCACAGCCACTCGACCACAGGGGCGTCTGCCGGGATCGCATGATTTGCCAGTCAGGTGGATAACTCGCCTGCAAGACAGCCAAGTTGTTCGATAGGGTGATCGCGATCAAGTCGCCGTCTCACGCATTCGGGAGCTGACAAGTGTCGCCGTCTCCCCCACTGGGGTGCTGACACACAAGGAGAAGGTCATGTCCACCAAGGACTACAGCTACGGCATCCCGGACCACCCGATCACGTACGACAAGATCGATCCGAGATTCATCAAGTTCGATTCCCGTGCCCAGCGCAACCTCAACAAGGCTCGCGCGATGGCTATCGCCGAGAAGTTGGTTCCCACCGCTCTCGGGACGCCGATCATCTCGCAGCGCGAGGATGGTCAGTACGCCGTCGACGGCATGCACCGAGTCTACGCATGCCAGCTCCTCCTGGCTGGGAAGGTAACGGTCTCGGACGAAGTCCTCCAAGCCGTCCAGAGCATCACCTGCGAAGTCCACTCCGACTTGTCGATGGCCAACGAGGCATCCCTGTTCATCATCAAGAACAAGGAGTCCTCGAAGGTCGGTCCGAACGACGAGTTCAGAATCGGCGTGCTAGTGCCGCATCAGGCAACGTTCGCCCCGTCATGATGTGTCGCCCGGTTGCTGTGCCGGGCGGCGCTGGACCGTCAGAATGATCACGTGGCTGAACGTGTGCAGGTCCGTGAGATCGATGACGACGAGGGCAGACGACTGCTGCAAATCGTCCGCCGGGGCACTGGGTCGGTGGTGACCTGGCGGCGGGCTCAGATGGTGCTGCTGTCCGCCCAGCGCATGCCCGTGGCGAAGATCGCCGAGGTCACGTTCACCAGCCCGGACCGGGTCCGCGACGTGATCCACAACTTCAACGCCGCCGGGTTCGAGGCGCTCTACCCGAAGTACAAGGGCGGCCGGCCCAGGACCTTCTCCCTGCCCGAGCGTCGCGAGGTCAAGAAGATCGCCAAGTCCAAGCCGGTCGAGCACGGCCTGCCCTTCTCGACCTGGAGCCTGGCCAAGCTGGCCGACTTCCTGGTCGCCGAGGGGGTGGTCGACGACATCAGCCACGAGGGCCTTCGGGTCCTGCTCCGCGAGGAGGGCGTGTCCTTTCAACGCGTGAAGACCTGGAAGACCTCCCGCGACCCCGACTACGCCACGAAGAAGGCACGGGTCGAGCACCTCTACGCGATCGCCGACGGCGAGGTCATACCCGAGGAAGGCGAGCCCGAAGTCGTTTTCTGCCTAGACGAGTTCGGGCCGCTCAACCTCCAGCCCCACCCCGGCCGGCAGTGGGCCGAGCGCGGCGGCAAGCACAAGAACCCCGGCCGCGAACCGAGGCCCCGCCGACGGGCGACCTACACACGCCCGCACGGGGTCAGGCACCTGTTCGCCGCCTACGACCTCGCCAAAGACAAGCTCTACGGCCACATCAAGCCGAGAAAGCACCGCGCGAGATTCCTGGAGTTCTGCCGCTACCTGCGCAGCCTCTATCCGCCCGAGATCCGCATCGCGATCGTGCTCGACAACTACTCCCCGCACCTGAGCACGAAGAAGGACACCCGGGTCGGCGACTGGGCCGCGGACAACAACGTCGAGCTCGCCTACACGCCGACCAACAGCTCCTGGCTCAACCGCATCGAGGCCCAGTTCACCGCCCTGCGCTACTTCACCCTCGACGGCACCGACCACGCCACCCACAAGGAACAGGGCAGCATGATCCGCCGCTACATCATCTGGCGGAACGGCCACGCTGACGACCGACGCCTACGCGCCGTCGTCGGCAGGGCAAACGCCGCCTGAGGCTCAGTCGAGCTTCTTGCGCATCTTCACCGAGGTCGTCTCGTAGCCAAGCGACTCGTAAAGGCCACGCGCGCCGGTGTTGAACCCAAAGACGCTGAGACCCAGAGTGTGAGCGCCCTGGGCCCGGGCGTATTCCTCACCGAGGAGCATGGCCATTCGTCCGAGGCCCCGACCACGCTTGTCGGCGTCGATCACGATGTCCCAGATCCACCAGGCGCCCACATCATCACTCATGTCCGGCCCGATCCAGAGGTAGCCGACGGTTACCCCGGCATCGTCGACCACGTCGAAGACCACGTGCCCCGGGGCCGGTGTCCCGGACGGAAAGGAGCGAGCCATGGTCTCGTCCGCCTGCCGGCAGGCGTCCTCAGACGTTCGCCCCAAAGCAACGAGATCCTTGGCGTACTCAGCTCGACTGCGCTCCAGCCAGGCCGGGAAGTGTTGGGCGTCCAGGGGACGAAGGGTTGCAGGCACCGGCCCAGCCTCCCATACCGCCGACGCCGAAGCGGTGTCGCCCCTGATCAGGGGTCACGGCACATCACCAACAGGGCAAACGTTGCCTGACGCGGCACTAGGAGCGTGTCTCAGTAACCGGCAACCCGCGTGCGTCTCGTGATCATTCGTGCGGAATGATCACGGTATGCGCGATGGGGATGGGCTGTTCGA
>NZ_JBICZB010000077.1:22463-34509 GCF_043201815.1 Kitasatospora sp. NPDC048296 | reverse complement strand
TGGGCCCAGTACGCCCAGAACGGCTGGGCTGAGTACCTCGAAGCCGTCCAGGAAGTCGAATAGCGCAAGGTTGGAACACTGCCTCTTCACCAGTCGGCGACACCGTCGCGGTCTGCGAGGTGAAGACCCGCTCCGAGCGGGGCTTCCAACAACCCAGCGAGGCCATCGGCCGGGCCAAGGCCGCCCGGCTGCAACGCCTGGCCGAGCGCTGGATGGCCGAGCGCTGGCCGGGCCACTTCGCCCGGCTCGCCGGGCCCGGGTACGACCCCGGGCCGGCCGATCCGCAATGGCCGCCCGCTCCACCGGGTGGGGTGCGGATCGACCTGGTGGCCGTGGTCAACCGGGCGCGGGGTGCGGCCCTGGTCGACCACCTGCGGGGGGTGGTCTGAGATGGCCTTCGCCCGAACCTGTTCCGTCGCGCTGGTCGGGGTCGACGGAGTGATCGTCGAGGTCCAGGCCGATCTGGAGCCCGGGGTGGCCGCGTTCACCCTGGTCGGCCTGCCCGACAAGGCACTCACCGAGGCCCGCGACAGAGTCCGCGCCGCGGTCTGCAACAGCGGGGAGGCCTGGCCGCAGCGCAAGCTGACCGTCGGCCTCAGCCCCGCCTCGGTGCCCAAGAGCGGCAGCGGTTTCGACCTCGCGGTGGCCTGCGCTGTGCTGGCCGCCGCCGAGCGGCTCGACCCGTCCTCCATCGCCGATCTGCTGCTCATCGGCGAGCTGGGGCTGGACGGCCGGGTGCGGCCGGTCCGCGGGGTGCTGCCGTCGGTGCTGGCTGCCGCCGACGCCGGGTACGAGCGGGTGGTGGTCGCCGAGCAGACCACACCCGAGGCCTCGCTCGTCCCCGGGGTGACGGTGATCGGTGTCCGCAGCCTGCGCCAGCTGGTCGCCGTCCTGACCGGGGCGACGACGCCGGAGGAGCCGCCCGACCCGATCGGCGGCCGGCCGGATCCGTTGATGGCCGGCCTGATGCTGCCCAGCGCCTGCGTGCGGGGCCTGCCCGACGAGCGGGCGTTCCGCCTCGACATGGCCGACGTGGCCGGCCAGTACGAGGCCCGGCGGGCGCTGGAGATCGCCGCCGCCGGGGGACACCACCTCTACCTGAAGGGGCCTCCGGGCGCGGGCAAGACGATGCTGGCGGAGCGGCTGCCCTCGCTGCTCCCGCCGCTGACCCAGAAGGAGGCGTTGGAGGTCACCGCCGTCCACTCGGTGGCGGGCCTGCTCCCGGCCGGGCGCCCACTGATCGACACCGCGCCCTACTGCGCCCCGCACCACTCCACCACGATGCCCGCGATCGTCGGCGGCGGCAGCGGCCTGCCGAGACCGGGGGCGGTCTCGCTGGCGCATCGGGGCGTGCTCTTCCTGGACGAGGCACCGGAGTTCCCGGTGCGGGTGCTCGACGCGCTGCGCCAGCCGCTGGAGTCGGGCGAGGTGGTGATCGCCCGCTCGGCCGGATCGCTCCGGCTCCCGGCCCGGTTCCTCCTCTGCCTGGCCGCCAACCCCTGCCCGTGCGGCCGGTATTCACGGCGGGGCGAGGGCTGCGAGTGCACGCCCGCGATGGTCAGCCGCTACCAAGGGCGGCTCTCCGGCCCGCTGTTGGACCGGGTCGACCTCCAGGTCCAGGTCGCTCCGGTGACCAGGGTCGAGCTGATGGAGCGGGACGTCACGGCGGAGAGCACCGAGACCGTCGCGGCCCGGGTGCTGGCCGCGCGGGAGCGGGCGGCGGCCCGACTGGAGCACACCCCGTGGCGGACCAACGCGGAGGTGCCGGGCCATGAACTGCGCACCCGTTGGCAGCTCGCGCCCGGCGCACTCAACGACGCCGCGCACCAGCTGGAGCGCGGCCTGTTGACCGCCCGGGGCCTGGACCGGGTGCTCCGGGTCGCCTGGACGGTCGCCGATCTGGCCGGCCGCGACCGGCCGGACCAGCGGGACGTGCGCACCGCCCTGGTCATGCGCACCGGGGTCGAGCAGGGCCTGCCGCTGACCGAACGCCCCTTCGGCCGGCTCCGGGGCATCCCGGCCCAGCGCCGGAGCGGCCCGGACGACGACTGGTCGCAGGAGCGGGAGCAACCCCCGGCGAAGGAGGAGGGAGCGGCATGAACCGGTTGAGGACCCCTCAAGCGCCCCGCACGGCCGAGGCCGGCAACGGAGCCGTGCCGGAGGCCGTGGCAGCGCCGGGGGCCGGAGCCGCGCTGGACACCGCAGCCGTGGTTGGCACCGCGGCGGAGCCCGACACCACTGCCGTCCCCGAGCCGGAGCGTCTCGCCCGCGTCCTGCTCAACCGGCTGAGCGAACCGGGGGACGCGGTGGTCGGTCGCTGGCTCGGCCAGCTCTCCGCCGTGGAGGTGGTGCGGGCGATCCGGGCGGGTACCGTCCCCGACCACCCCGGGCTGGACGCGGCCCGGCTGGCCGCCTACCAGGCTCGGCTGCCTGGCCTCGACCCGGTGGGCGACCTGAAACGGGTACGAGTCGTCGGTGGACGCTTCATCATTCCGGGGGACACGGAATGGCCCAGTCAACTGGACGACCTCGGCGACGGACGCCCGATCGGGCTGTGGACCAGCGGCACCGGATCACTGCGGCTGCTCGCCCTGCGCTCGGTGGCGGTGGTGGGCTCCCGGGCCTGCACGGCCTACGGCGCCCACGTCGCGGGGGAGCTGTCGGCCCAACTGGCGGAGCGCGGGTGGGTGGTGGTCTCCGGAGCCGCCTACGGGATCGACGCGGCCGCCCACCGAGGGGCGCTCGCCGTCGGTGGGATGACGATCGCCGTGCTCGCCTGCGGGGTCGACGTGGCCTACCCGAAGGGGAACGCCGAGCTGATCCGGCGGATCGGCGTCCAGGGGCTGCTGGTCAGCGAACTCCCGCCGGGGGAGCACCCGAACCGGTTCCGCTTCGTGCTCCGCAACCGTGTCATCGCGGCGCTCACCCGGGGCACCGTGGTGGTCGAGGCGGCCGTGCGCAGCGGAGCCCTCAGTACGGCCAGACGGGCGCGGGACCTCAACCGCCACACCATGGGCGTGGCCGGCCCGGTCACCTCGGAGCTCTCCGCCGGGGTGCACGCCCTGATCCGCAGCGGCAGCGCCACCCTGGTCACCGACGCGGCCGAGATCACCGAGCTGATCGGGGCGATCGGGGAGGACCTGGCGCCGCAGCGCAGCGGCCCGGTGCTGCCACGGGACCTGCTGGATCCCGCGGTGGCCAGGGTGCTGGAGGCCGTCCCGGCCACGGCGCAGGGTGCCCCGGTCGAGCGGCTGGCCCGTCAGTCCGGACTCTCGCCGGACGAAGTCCTCCAGCGGCTCTACGAGTTGACCTCGCTCGGTTTCGTGGAGCGGCACGGTGCGCACTGGCGTGTGGTGCGGAGAAGGGGGTGATCGTCGAGAAGGAGAACGCACGTGCGCCTGGGGAGGGCGCGCCGGGACGGCCCGGCTGACCTGCTGATCCGGTTCTTCCGCTCGTGTGGCCGGATCCGGTGGGCGAGTGCCACCGGATCGGGGGACCACCGAGTGGCGGTAGCGCTTTGCAGTGAGTCGGTCACGCTACGCTCCACCTGCCTTCCCTATCAGCACATGACTCGGCAGAACGGCGCAGACCAACGTATGCCCACACACATTCCCGGACACAGAGTGACCGGTGGCGCTCGGTCCTCGGGAGGGCCGCGGACCGAGCGGCGACCGGCGACCGAGTTCCCGTCCAAGTCGGCGGGGACGATGGGAGGACTGTCGCGCCAGGGCGGCCGGCCGACGGTGGTGCCGGGCCAGCCCGCGGACGCGGCCCGCGACACCGAATCGGCCCACGCCAACAGGGCAGCCGGTGAGGAGGGCGCGCCAAGCGGCGCGCCCGCCGACCGCGCGCCCCGCCCGCCCGGCAGCGCCCCCACCCCGGACGCCACCTCCCCACCGGGCGCCGCCTCCTCGTCCGGTACCCCGGGGCGCAGCGCGCTCGAAGAGCTCTGGCGCTGCTACAAGGAGACCGGCGATCAGCGGCTGCGCGAGCAGCTGATCCTGCACTACTCACCACTCGTCAAGTACGTCGCGGGCCGGGTCGGGGTCGGTCTGCCCTCCAATGTCGAGCAGGCCGACTTCGTCTCCTCCGGGGTCTTCGGGCTGATCGACGCGATCGAGAAGTTCGACATCGACCGCGCCATCAAGTTCGAGACCTACGCGATCAGCCGCATCCGCGGCGCGATCATCGACGAACTGCGCGCCCTCGACTGGATCCCCCGCTCCGTGCGGCAGAAGGCGAAGGCCGTCGAACGGACGTACGCGACACTGGAGGCCCGGCTGCGCCGGACGCCGCACGATCCCGAGGTCGCGGCCGAAATGGGCATCGCGATCGAGGACCTGCACGCGATCTTCAGCCAGCTGTCGCTCGCCAACGTGGTGGCCCTGGACGAGCTGCTGCACCCGGTCGGCGAGGGCGGTGACCGACTGAGCCTGATGGACACCCTGGAGGACCACGGCGCGGACGACCCGGTCGAGGTGGCCGAGGACCGCGAGCTGCGCAGGCTGCTGGCCCAAGCGGTCAACACCCTCCCCGAGCGGGAGAAGACCGTGGTGACCCTCTACTACTACGAGGGACTCACCCTCGCCGAGATCGGACAGGTGCTGGGGGTGACGGAGAGTCGGGTGAGCCAGATCCACACCAAGTCCGTCCTCCAGCTGCGCGCCAAGCTCTCGGACGTCCGGTAGCCCACGCCGGATCCACCCGGCGGGCCGGCACCTCGTCCGAACGCGCGGCACCGTATCGGCCGAAGGTATGGCTCCGTACAGTGGGGGCGTGCCGAAGATCCGAGCGGCCACGGTGGCCGAGCATCGCCAGCTGCAGCGGGCAGCCCTCCTCGACGCTGCCCGCACCCTGCTCACCGAGGGCGGCATGGAGGCCCTGACCTTCCCCGCGCTCGCGGCGCGCACCGGGCTGGCGCGCTCCTCGGTCTACGAGTACTTCCGCTCCCGCGCCGCCGTGGTCGAGGCGCTCTGCGAGGTGGACTTCCCGCTCTGGGCGGCCGAGATCGAGGCCGGGATGGAGAGCTGCGACACCGCGGCCGAGCGGGTCGAGGCGTATGTCCGGGGCCAGCTGGCGCTGGCCGCCGACCCGAGGCACCGCGCGGTCGTGGCGATCTCGGCGCTGGAGCTCGACGAGGCCGCGCGCGAGCGCATCCGGGCGGCGCACGGCCGACTGGTCGGCCTGGTCGTCCAGGCGCTGGAGGACCTCGGCCACGAACAGCCCCGGCTTGCGGCTGCGCTGCTCCAGGGGGTCGTGGAGGCGGCCGTCCGCCGGGCCGAGCAGCTGGCGGCCGGCGACCGCGCGGGCTGCCAGGCCGAGACCCCCGAGGCGATCGCTGACGCCGCCGTCGCCCTGGCGCTGCACGGTCTCGCCCGCGCCTGAGCCGCCACCTACGTCTGAACCGTCACCGATGCCGGGGCCCCCAGTCATGACAGTGCCACCCGCCACGACGGGGCCCCCACCCACGACAGGGCCCCCACCCACGACAGACCCGCCCGCAGTGGGCCCGTGCAACCCGGAGCCATCCGCCCGCCCGACCCCGCCCAGCGGCAGCAGTCGCGCCGCGCCGACGCCGAGCAGGGCCAGCGGATCGAGGTAGCGGCTGCCGCGCAGCAGCCCCCAGTGCAGGCAGTCCCGTGCGCCGCAGTGCCGCCCACCCGGGGCGAGCTGCCCGATGACCTGCCCGGCGGCCACCGCGGTGCCGACCGGGACGGTGCCGGTGACGGGCAGGTAGGTGGTCCGCAGCGGCGGCGTCCCCGAGCCCGGGTGGGTGACGGTCAGCACCGGCCGCCCGGCCACCAGCCCGGAGAACGCGACCACCCCGTCGGCTGCAGCCCGCACCTCCGCCCCGGGCACGGCGGCGAGGTCCACTCCCCGGTGCCCGGCCGCCCAAGGCTTCGCCGGCGGCTCGAACCGCCCCAGCACCCCATCAGGCCCGCCCGTCGGCCAGGCCCGCGCCTCCGCGCCGCGGCCGGCCGCCGCACCGCGACCGGCCGCGACACCCGGGCCGTCCGCCCCGGGTGTGGCGGCCGCCGCCCCCGCACTGCCCGGCCACCCGAGCACCAGTGCCGCCACCACGGCCAGCACCAGCACCACCCCGCCGAACACGGCAAGCACGGTGAACGCGGCGGACACCCTTCGAACCCCACTGAGCCCAGTCATGCCCCGAGGTTGATCCAACCCCCGCCCCCACACCACCCCGTTCCGGATTTCTGTGGACAAACCGCCCCCGCCCCCGACCGCCGTCCCCCCAACGGGTGTACGGGCGCCGCCATCCGGTGTACAAACGGCATGCGAGCACCGAACCGCGGGCAGGCAGCCGACCGAAGCGCACCCGGCCCGCACTGCTCTCCCGCCGCTGCGGACCCGCCGGTCGCAGCCGTTCCCAGGCTTCTCCCAGGCCCTCCGCAGGCCCTCCGCAGGCCCTCCGTCGCTCGCGAAGTCGCTCGCTCCTCGGCGCTTCCCGTACACTTCACACGCGACCCGGTCCACCGGGTCGACTTCGCACGCCCCGCCACCGGTGGTCGCACGCGGTTCTTCCGCGGCGCTGCCAGGTGCGAGTGCCGCTCGGTCCGCCGAGCCCGACCGGTCCCCGGACCGAGCGGGTGGAAGCGGCTCGGCACGATCGGGGCGTCAGGCGTGGCTGTCACCTGGCCGCCACGGACAAAACCGAGCCTGACCTGGCCGCAGGCGGTTGCCCGACGGGAAAACCTCACGGGAACGCCGCAGCCGGGCCGTAACACCTGAGGAGCACGGCAATGGCCGTCGTCACGATGCGGGAGCTGCTGGAGAGCGGCGTCCACTTCGGTCACCAGACCCGCCGCTGGAACCCGAAGATGAAGCGCTTCATCATCACCGAGCGCAACGGCATCTACATCATCGACCTGCTGCAGTCGCTGAACTACATCGACCGCGCCTTCGAGTTCATCAAGGAGACCGTTGCCCACGGCGGCAGCGTGCTCTTCGTCGGCACGAAGAAGCAGGCCCAGGAGGCCATCGCCGAGCAGGCCACCCGCGTGGGCATGCCCTACGTGAACCAGCGCTGGCTCGGCGGCATGCTGACCAACTTCTCGACCGTCTACAAGCGTCTGCAGCGCCTGAAGGAGCTCGGCGAGCTGGACTTCTCGGACGTGGCCGGCTCCGGCCTGACCAAGAAGGAGCTCCTGGTCCTCCAGCGCGAGCACGACAAGCTGGAGAAGACCCTCGGCGGTATCCGCGACATGCAGCGCGTTCCCAGCGCTGTCTGGATCGTGGACACCAAGAAGGAGCACATCGCGGTCGGCGAGGCCCGCAAGCTCAACATCCCGGTCGTCGCCATTCTCGACACCAACTGTGACCCGGACGAGGTCGACTACAAGATCCCGGGCAACGACGACGCGATCCGCTCCGTCACCCTGCTGACCCGTGTGATCGCCGACGCCGTGGCCGAGGGCCTGAAGGCCCGCGCCGGTGTCGCCAAGGGCGACGCCAAGGCCGAGCCGGGTGCCGACCAGCCGCTGGCCGACTGGGAGAAGGACCTCATCGAGGGCGAGAAGAAGGCCGAGGAGGCCCCCGCCGCCGCCGAGGCTCCGGCCGCCGAGGCTCCGGCCGCTGAGGCTCCGGCCGCTGAGGCTCCGGCCGCTGAGGCTCCGGCCGCTGAGGCCCCGGCCGAGCAGGCCTGACGCACCAAGGGTGAGGGGTACCCACCGGTGCGACACCGGTAGGTACCCCTCTCTCCCGCGCCGGGGCCGAACCATCGGTCCCGGCGCATCCCCACGCAGACACGCGAGACGCGAGAAGAGATTCACACCATGGCGAACTTCACCGCCGCGGACGTCAAGAAGCTCCGTGAGCTCACCGGCGCCGGCATGATGGACTGCAAGAAGGCCCTGGACGAGGCCGAGGGCAACGTCGAGAAGGCCGTCGAGCTCCTGCGCATCAAGGGCCAGAAGGGTGTTGCCAAGCGCGAGGGCCGTGACGCCTCCAACGGCGCCGTCGCCGCGCTGATCGCCGAGGACAAGAAGTCCGGCGTTCTGGTCGAGCTGAACTGCGAGACCGACTTCGTCGCCAAGGGTGACAACTTCGTCAAGGTCGCCGACGCGATCGCCGCCCACGTCGCCAAGACCGCCCCGGCCGACCTGGACGCCGCCCTGGCTTCCGAGATCGAGGCCGGCAAGACCGTCCAGCAGTTCGTGGACGAGGCCAACGCGACCCTGGGCGAGAAGATCGTCTTCCGTCGCTTCGCCCAGTTCGACGGTGACGGCTTCGTCGCGGTCTACCTGCACAAGACCAGCCCCGACCTGCCGCCGGCCGTCGGCGTCCTGGTCGAGCTGGACAAGGAGAACGCCGAGGTCGCCAAGGACGTCGCGCAGCACATCGCCGCGTTCGCGCCGAAGTTCCTCTCCCGCGAGGACATCCCGGCCGAGGAGCTCGAGAACGAGCGCCGCGTCGCCGAGGCCACCGCTCGCGAGGAGGGCAAGCCGGAGGCCGCCCTGCCGAAGATCGTCGAGGGTCGCGTCACCGGCTTCGTGAAGGAGAACTCCGTCCTGGAGCAGGCCTTCGCGAAGGACAACAAGAAGACCGTCGCCAAGGTCCTCGAGGAGAACGGCGTCGCCCTCAAGCGCTTCGCCCGCTTCCGCGTCGGCGCCTGAGCCACGTTCCACCTGGTCCCAGCCCCCTTTAGGCTGGGAACCGCCCCCGCCCGCTGACCAGGGCGGGCGGAACGCCGAACGGGCTCACCCAGCGCCAACCGTCCATGGGCGGGCCGCTTCGGCACCATGAACGACGAGGAGGCCATTGCCGTGCAGGACACCGAACCGGTTCCCGCGGCAGTGGCCTCCTCGCGTGTACGCGCAGGCCGGGTATCCGCACACCCAGGCCTGTGAGCCAGCAGGTGCAAAAAGGAGAAGTCCATGCAGGAGACGCAGGAGACCGCGCAGGACCCCAAGGCGGGCTCGCGCCGCCGGGTGCTGCTCAAGCTGTCCGGTGAAGCCTTCGCCGGTGGCGGCGGGCTCGGCGTCGACCCGGACGTCGTGCACGCGATCGCCCGGGAGATCGCCACGGTCGTCCGCGCCGGTACCGAGGTCGCGGTGGTCATCGGTGGCGGCAACTTCTTCCGGGGCGCCGAGCTGCAGGTCCGAGGGATGGACCGGGCCCGTTCGGACTACATGGGCATGCTCGGCACCGTGATGAACTGCCTGGCGCTGCAGGACTTCCTGGTCAAGGAGGGCATCGAGACCCGGGTCCAGACCGCCATCACCATGGGCCAGGTGGCCGAGCCGTACCTGCCGCTGCGGGCCGTCCGGCACCTGGAGAAGGGCCGTGTGGTGATCTTCGGTGCCGGTATGGGCATGCCGTACTTCTCGACCGACACCACGGCCGTCCAGCGCGCCCTGGAGATCCACGCCGACGTCCTGCTGATGGGCAAGAACGGCGTGGACGGCGTCTACGACTCCGACCCGCGGACCAACCCGGACGCGGTGAAGTTCGACGCGCTGGAGTACTCCGAGGTCATCGCGCGCGACCTCAAGGTCGCCGACCTCACCGCGATCACGCTGTGCAAGGACAACAACCTCCCGATGCTGGTCTTCGAACTGCTGGCGGAGGGCAATATCGCGCGTGCGGTGAAGAGTGAGAAGATCGGCACACTCATCAGCCAGGATTCCGTCCGGGCCTGAGCAGCAACCAGCCGTGCGGGACGGCGTCCGCCGCGACCGGCCCCGATGCCGACACCGGTCGGGACAACAGCAGATGAACCGGACAGGGAGACCACAGTGAGCGAATTGATCGAAGAGATCCTCCTCGAGGCCGAGGAGAAGATGGAGAAGGCCGTCCTCGTTGCCAAGGACGACCTCGCGGCCATCCGCACCGGCCGTGCCCACCCGGCAATGTTCGCCAAGATCGTCGCCGAGTACTACGGTGCCGTGACGCCGATCAACCAGCTGGCCTCGTTCTCGGTGCCGGAGCCCCGGATGGCGGTCGTCTCGCCGTTCGACAAGACCGCACTGAAGGCCATCGAGCAGGCGATCCGTGACTCCGACCTGGGCGTCAACCCGTCGAACGACGGTTCCATCATCCGGGTGGTGCTGCCCGAGCTCACCGAGGAGCGCCGCCGGGAGTTCATCAAGATCGCCCGCACCAAGGGCGAGGACGCCAAGGTCTCGATCCGTTCGGTGCGCCGCAAGGCCAAGGACGCCATCGACAAGATGGTGAAGGACGGCGAGGTCGGCGAGGACGACGGCCGCCGCGGGGAGAAGGAGCTCGACGACACCACGGCCAAGTTCGTGGCCCAGGTCGACGAGCTGCTGAAGCACAAGGAAGCCGAGCTGCTCGAGGTCTGATGAACGACGCCCCTGACGCCCCTGGCTACTGGGGCCCGTCCGACCAGCAGTTCCAGCCCTACCGCCCGGCGCCGCAGCCGCAGGCACCCCGGCCGTCGGCCCAGCCGACGCCGGGGTACGGCGAGCACCCGGCGCCGGTCCAGGGACAGCCCGTCCAGGGGCATGCCGCTCCGGGGCATGCCGTCCCCGGGCACCCCGCCCAGGGGCACCCCGGCCAGGCCGCCCACCAGGGCGGGCCGGGCGCTGTCCCGGGTGGCCCCGCCCTCCGTTCGGATCAGTCGCAGCAGCCTCCGGTGTACTGGGGCGGAGACGCGGAGGACACTCAGGTCATGCCTCCCGTACCGGCCGATCCCGGCCCGCACCCCGGTGTGCCCGACCACGGCCTCGCCCAGGGTCGGCCGGCACCGCACCACGGGCAGGCGACCCCCGGTCAGCGCGCGGCGTACGGCCAGCCGGCGGTCCCCGGCCAGTCGGCCGACCCCGGCGCGGGCCCGGCCCGGGAGGCCGGCCGGCTGAGCGGCGGCCCGCTGTTCCGGGACGGGCAGCCCGAGACGGCGCCGCCTGGTGTGACGGAGACGGTCGTGCTGCGCGCGATAACCGACGACGTCATCCCCGCCCCCGGTCCCGGCGCCCAGCCGTACCCGGGGGCTCCGGTGCATCCCGCGCCGCCACAGAGCCACCGGGCGGCCGGGCAGCCCCACTTCGTGCCGTCGTCCCACCCAGGGCAGGAGACACCCGTGGCCGCCCAGCCCGCCCCGCAACCGGAGCCGCGCAAGCAGCGCGGTGGCCGCAACCTCCAGGCCGCCATAGGCGTGGGGGTGGGCCTCGGCGCGGTGATCGTCGCCTCGCTGTTCGTGGTCAAGGCGCTGTTCCTCGTGGTCGTGATGGCCGCGGTGGCGGTCGGCAGCTGGGAGCTGACGTCCCGGCTCGCCGAGCGCAAGCAGATCAAGGTGCCGCTGGTCCCGCTGGTGGTGGGCGGTGTCGCGATGGTCGCCACCGGCTACTGGGCCGGGGTCGAGTGGGCCGCCGCCTCGCTGGCGCTGACCGGGCTGGCGGTGATGGTCTGGCGGATGGCCGCACCGCCGGAGAACTACCTGCGGGACATAACGGCGGGTGTGTTCACCGCCTTCTACGTGCCGTTCCTGGCCACCTTCGTGGCGATGATGCTGGCGGCCGACGACGGCCCCCAGCGGATCGTGCTCTTCCTGATCGTCACGATCTGCAGTGACACCGGCGCCTACGCCGTGGGCTACAAGTTCGGCAAGAACAAGCTGGCTCCGACGATCAGCCCCGGCAAGACCCGCGAGGGCCTGGCCGGCGGCATCGGCCTGTCGATGCTGGCGGGCGCCCTGCTGATGCAGCTGATCATCGACAACGGCAGCTGGTGGCAGGGCCTGATCCTGGGCGGCTGCGCGGCGGTCACCGCGACCCTGGGCGACCTGGGCGAGTCGATGATCAAGCGCGACCTCGGGATCAAGGACATGGGCACGCTGCTGCCCGGCCACGGCGGCATCATGGACCGGCTGGACTCGCTCCTGCCGACCGCCCCGGTGGTCTGGCTGCTGCTCGCCGCCTTCGTCGGCAGCTAGCGCGACGGCTCAGCGCGATCGCTCAGCGCGGGGGGGGGGGGGGCGCGGGGGGGCCGGCGCGCGCCCCGGGGGGCGCGGCCGCAACCAACGACTCGGCCGCCCAGACATCACGGCGTAGAGGCGGGGCGCCCGGCA